>DASSQJ010000315.1:0-5484 GCA_035702545.1 Phycicoccus sp. | reverse complement strand
CGACGCGGCCGGGTTCTCCGACACCGCGATCCTCGCCTACGCGGCGAAGTACACCTCCGGGCTCTACGGGCCGTTCCGGGAGGCGGTGCAGTCCTCCCTCGTCGGCGACCGCTCGACCTACCAGCAGGACCCGGCGAACGGCCGGGAGGCGCTGCGCGAGCTCGAGCTCGACGTCGCCGAGGGGGCCGACATCGTCATGGTCAAGCCGGCCGGACCGAACCTCGACGTCGTCGCCGCGGTGGCGGCGGTCTCGCCGGTGCCCGTCGCGGCGTACCAGATCTCCGGGGAGTACTCGCAGGTCGAGGCGGCTGCCGAGCGCGGCTGGATCGACCGGGACCGGGTGATGATGGAGTCGCTCCTCGGGATCCGGCGGGCCGGCGCCTCGGTCATCCTCACGTACTACGCCCTCGAGGCCGCTGCCCGCTGCTGAGCCCCGCCCGCCGGGCGGGTGGAGGTGCGGGCGCGCGGACATCGGCGCGGTGTCACCTCGACCCGGCGTCCGGTCGCAGCCGCTCGGCGAGGCGGTCCAGGCCGGTGCGGACCATCGCCCCGTACCCGTCGTCAGCGAGGTGGGGGGCGGCGGCAAGGCCCGCCTCGACCTGCACACGCGCCTCGTCGGGGCGGCCCTGGCGCCGGTAGCCCTCGCCGAGGTTGAGGTGCAGGCTCGGCGCCATCCCGGCCGCCGAGGTGATGCCGAGGGCGGCGAGCTCGTCGTCGCGGACGTGCGCGAACTCGGCGAGGGCCCGCTCGTCCCAGGCGACCTCGTCGTCGAGGCCGGGCTCGAGGTCGGCGAGGTAGTGGGCGAGGACGCAGCGCTGCGCGTGGTCCTTCTCGGTCGTGGCCTCCCAGCACGCGAGGAGGCGCTCACGCCCGCCCTCGCGGTCGCCGCCCAGCGACGCACCGACCGCGCCCACGACGTCGCTCCACTCCACCATGGCCGCGACGGTAGCGGCCCGCCCCGACAGCCGCGGCCGGGTACGAGGACGCCGCCGCCACCCGGGTCACGGGTGACGGCGGCGCCGGAGGTTCGGGAGGCTCAGGCCTGCTTGGCGAGCTGGACGTCGATGACGATCTTGATCTTGTCGGAGACGAGGACGCCGCCCTTCTCGAGGGCCGCGTTCCAGGTCAGGCCCCACTGGGTGCGGTCGATCTCGGTGCTTGCCTCGAAGGCGGCCTTGTCGTTGCCCCACGGGTCGGTCGCGACGCCGTTGAACTCGACGTCGAGGGTCACCGGCTTGGTGACGCCCTTGATGGTGAGGTCGCCGACGAGGGTCTCGCCGTCGAACGAGGTCGAGCGGAAGGTGATGTCGGGGTAGGTGTCGGCGTCGAAGAAGTCGGCGCTGCGCAGGTGGGCGTCGCGGTCCGGGGTCCCGGTGGAGACGGAGGCGGCCTTGAGGACGACGTCCGCGACGGAGTCCTTGAGCTCCTCGCCGACGGTGACCGTGCCGGAGACGTCGGTGAACGAGCCGCGGACCTTGCTCACCATGAGGTGGCGGGCGACGAAGCCGACCTCGGTGTGGGTGGGGTCGATGGTCCAGGTGCCGGTGGAGAGGCCGGTCAGGGTGGCGATGGCAGTCATGGGGTGTTCCCTTTCCTCGATGCGGTGGTGCGTGGTAGTTGACGGTTCAACTACCCCCCTGCCCCCGGCATTCCCGCGACCCCTGGACCGTCTCAGGATGTGAGAGAGACCACCCCGGCGGGGCCGCCCGCCGCCCGGGGCCGTTGCCGCTCGGCGGTCCTGACGTGGGACGATGGGCGCGTGGCCGACGACGACGCTGACGAGCCCCGCTGGCTGACCGCCGACGAGCAGGCGTCGTGGCGGGCCTACCTGCGGGCCAACCGCGAGCTCGACGTCGCCCTCGACCGCGACCTCCAGGCGGTCGGCATCAGCCTTCCCGAGTACGAGCTCATCTCGATGCTGTCCGAGGCTCCCGGTGGGCGGCTGCGCATGTCCGCGCTCGCCGCCCTCGTCGTCCAGTCGCGCAGCCGGGTCACCCACACGGCGGCCCGCCTCGAGCGGCGCGGGTGGGTGCTGCGCAGCCCGTCGCCCGACGACGGCCGCGGCGTCCTCCTCGAGCTCACCCCCCAGGGGCGCAGCGCCATCGACCGGTTCGCGAGGGTGCACGTCCGCAGCGTGCGCCGGCACCTCGTCGACATCCTCACCCCGGAGCAGTTCCGCGCGCTCGGCAACGCGATGCAGGCGGTCCGCGACGCGTACGCGGCCGACCCGGCCATGCCGCCGGGGTCGACCGAGGTGACAATGGGCCGGTGACGGACACCCCGACCAGCCCCTCCGCCTCCCGTCCCGAGAGCAGCGCGCCGGCCTCGGCCGCGCTCATGGCCCGGGCCCGCCGCGTCATCCCGGGAGGGGTGAACTCCCCGGTGCGGGCCTTCCGCTCTGTCGGCGGCACGCCGCGCTTCATGGCGAGCGGGCGCGGCCCGTACCTCACCGACGTCGACGGCCGCGAGTACGTCGACCTCGTCGGCAGCTGGGGCCCGATGATCCTCGGGCACGCCCACCCCGCGGTGCTCGACGCCGTGCAGGGTGCGGCGGCGCGCGGGTTCTCGTTCGGCACCCCGTCGGAGAACGAGGTGCTCCTCGCCGAGGAGATCGTCGCGCGCGTGCCACCGGTCGAGCAGGTCCGGCTCGTCTCGAGCGGGACCGAGGCGACGATGAGCGCCATCCGCCTCGCCCGCGGGTTCACCGGCCGCCCGCTCGTCGTGAAGTTCGCCGGCCACTACCACGGGCACGTCGACTCGCTCCTCGTCTCCGCCGGCTCGGGGGTCGCGACCCTCGCGCTGCCCGACTCCGCCGGCGTGCCGGCCGAGATGGCCGCGGAGACTGTCGTCGTCCCCTACAACGACGTCGCCGCCCTCGAGGCCGTTTTCGCGGCACACGGCGACCGGGTCGCGTGCCTCGTCGCGGAGGCCGCGGCCGGGAACATGGGCGTGGTCCCTCCGGCGCCCGGCTTCACCGAGGCGATGCGCCGGGTAACCGCCGAGCACGGCGCGCTGCTCGTCACCGACGAGGTGATGACCGGGTTCCGCTGCTCCCGCGCCGGCTGGTGGGGGCGTGAGGGCGTCGACGTGACGCCCGACCTGATGACCTTCGGCAAGGTGATGGGTGGAGGCTTCCCCGCCGCGGCCTTCGGCGGCCGGGCCGACGTCATGGCCCTCCTCGCACCCGACGGCCCCGTCTACCAGGCCGGCACGCTCTCGGGGAACCCGGTCGCCACGGCCGCCGGGCTCGCGACCCTCCGGCACTGCGACGACGCCCTCTACGCGCGCCTCGACGAGGTGGCCGCGGCCGTCCGCGGCGCCGCCTCCGAGGCCCTGGCCGCCGCCGGCGTCCCGCACCGGGTGCAGACGGCCGGGTCGATGTTCTCCGTCTTCTTCCGGGACGGCGACGTCCGCGACTACGACGACGCCCGCGACCAGGACATCGCCGCCTTCGGGCGCTTCTTCCACGCGATGCTCGACGCCGGGGTCCACCTCCCGCCGAGCGCCTTCGAGTGCTGGTTCGTCTCCGGCGCCCACGACGACGCCGCCGTCGGCCGGGTCCTCGGGGCGCTGCCCGCTGCCGCCGCGGCCGCCGCGGACCCCCGCGCCGGGACGGGCGACTGAGCACCCAGCGACGTTTGCGACAATCGCCGCCATGACGACCTCCGCCGCCGGGCCCCGGTCCGGGGACCCGCAGCGCACCGTCGTCCACCTCCTGCGCCACGGTGAGGTCCACAACCCCCACCGGATCCTCTACGGGCGGCTGCCGGGCTACCACCTCTCCGCGCTGGGCCGCCGGATGGCCGACCTCGCCGCCGAGCACCTCGCCGACCACGACGTCACGCACGTCGTGTCCAGCCCGCTCGAGCGGGCCCGGGAGACCGCCGCCCCCGTCGCCGAGGCGCACGCCGTCGACGTGTCGCTCGACGAGCGGGTCGTCGAGGCCGGCAACGAGTTCGAGGGCCTCCCCGTGGCCGGTGGGCGCGGGCTGCTCCGCCATCCCCGGCTCTGGCCCAAGATGCTCAACCCGCTGCGACCTTCGTGGGGCGAGCCGTACACCGAGGTCGTCGAGCGGATGCGCGACGCCATCGCCGATGCCCGTGACGTCGCCCGGGGGCACGAGGCGGTCATCGTCAGCCACCAGGCGCCGATCTGGATGATCCGCCTCGCGACCGAGGGCCGCCCGCTCGCGCACAACCCGGCCCGGCGCCAGTGCAGCCTGGCCTCCCTCACCTCCTTCACCTTCCTCGGTGACGAGCTGCTCTCGCTCTCCTACAGCGAGCCGGCTGCCTCCCTGCTCCCGCAGGCCCAGCCCGGGGCGGGCGCATGAGGGCTGCCCACCCCCGGCGCCTCCTCGCCGGGCTGGTCCTCGGCGCCGTCGCCGCGACGGCGCTCGGTGCCTGCTCGCAGGACCCCAACTCGGTCGCCGCGCAGGCCAAGGCAGGGGACCAGAAGGGGTACGTCTCGGGTGACGGCACCGTCGAGAGCATCCCGCCCGACCGCCGCGGCGAGCCGGTGACGATGACGGGCACCCTCCTCGACGGCACGTCGTGGGACATCGCGTCGACGCGCGGTGCTCCCCTCGTCCTCAACGTCTGGGGCTCGTGGTGTGCCCCCTGCGTCGCCGAGGCGCCGGAGCTCCAGAAGGCGTGGACGACGATCCAGTCCTCGGGGAGCGGGGCGCGGATGGTCGGCATCGACTTCCGCGAGGAGGCCGAGCGCGGCGCGGCGTTCGCCAAGAAGGCCGGGCTGACCTACCCGAGCCTCACCGACGAGTCCGGCGTCCTCATCCTCCGGCTCCAGGGCAAGGCGCCGACGGTGCCGACGACCCTCGTCCTCGACGACCGCGGCCGGATCGCCGCGCGCGTCAACGGGCCGGTGACCGCGAGCACCCTGACCGGCCTCGTCGACGACGTGGCCGCGGAGTCGTGACGGCCGCCCTGGCGCAGGCCACCGGCGACGCGGTGACCTCCGGCGCCCTGCCGCTCGCGGTCGCGGTCGCCGCGCTCGCCGGGCTCGTCTCGTTCGCGTCGCCGTGCGTGCTCCCGCTCGTGCCCGGCTTCCTCGGCTACGTCACCGGGCTCACCGGCGAGTCGGCCGAGGAGCGGGCCCGCGGCCGGACCCTCCTCGGGGCGCTCCTCTTCGTCGCCGGCTTCACCGCCGTCTTCGTCCTCGGCTCGATCTTCGTCACCGGGGCCGGCCGGGCCCTCGTCGAGCACCGGACCGCGCTCATGCGGGTCGGCGGCGTCCTCGTCGTCCTCATGGGGCTGGTCTTCCTCGGCGTCGGCAGCCGGTGGGAGGCCCGCGTCCACTGGCGCCCGCGGGCCGGCCTCGCCGGGGCCCCGGTCCTCGGGGCGGTCTTCGCGCTCGGCTGGGCGCCGTGCACCGGACCCACCCTCGCCGCCGTCCTCGTCATGGCGACGGCGACGAGCGACCCCCAGGTCGCCCGAAGCGTCACCCTCGCCGTCGCGTACGGGCTCGGCC
>DASSQJ010000314.1:0-13490 GCA_035702545.1 Phycicoccus sp. | reverse complement strand
GACCAGCTCCGGGCTCCCCGGCTCGTGGCCGAGCCGGTACCGCAGGACCCAGCGCGGGATGCGGCTCGTGGTCAGGGGGTGAGTCCACAGCGCGTCGCCGAGGTCGATGACGGCGTAGCCGCCTGCCGGTGCGCGCAGGGCGTTGCCGAGGTGGAGGTCGTTGTGCTGCAGCGAGTCCGGCAGCCCGCTCCCGGCGAGCGCGGCGGCCGCCTCGCCGATGCGGTCCAGACCGGCCTCGACCGCGGCGATCTCCTCCTCGGTGGCCCTCCGGGGGTCGGTCGGCGGCAGGGCGACGAGCTCGTCGAGCAGCCCGCGCACCCACGCGACCACGCCGTCGGGGTCACGGGGGAAGCGTGGCACCCCCGTGTCGAGCACCTGCGCCTCGTGGTCCGCGAGCGCCACCTGGCACGCGCTCCACGTCCCGAGCACGCCGACCCACTCCGGGGCCGGCGGCGCCTCGTCGTCCCAGAGTGGCGCCCCGAGGTCGGCGGTGGCCAGCCAGCCACGGCCCCGCTCGACGGCCAGCGGGGTGGCGACGGCACCCGGGACCAGGGTGTGCACGGCCTCGACGAGGCCGGCCTCGAACGCCTGGGACGGCGCGTTCTCCTTGACCCAGACCCGGCCGGCCTCGGTCTCGACGTGGAGCAGCGTCGACCAGAACCGGATGCGGTCCCGGACGAGCGGGCCGGTCACGGAGGCACCGGCGTCGGTGAGCGCCGGGACCAGCCACGCCTCGAGCGCGGCCCGGAAGTCCTCACCGGCCCAGCGGGCGGGCAGGTCCTCGGTGCCCCTGGTCTCCATCCCGCGGAGTATGCCCGCTGGTCCGGTGCTCCGCTCCCGGGTTTCCCGCTCAGCCCCGGTAGTCGTCCGACAGGTAGGGCGTGCAGTCGGCCGGTGGCGCGGGAAGGGTTGCCAGGGCATCCTCGGCGCGGGCCCGGCCGAGGTTCCACGCGAGCCAGTCGTCCTGGCCGGTCGACGGGCCGCCCATCTGGTGGGCGACGCACGACCCCAGCTCACCTGGCAGCCGGTCCGCGACCACCGGGACGGCGTCGGCGGACAGGCTCGTGAGGTACCAGGTGTCGAGGCGACCGGAGGCCTCGTAGCGGTCGATGTTCCGCCCCGTGACCCACGCGTCAGGGTTCATCACCGCGAAGCCGATCGCGAAGACCGCGCCGGAGACGAGCACCGCCCGGGGCAGCCAGGCCCCCCGCAGGCGCACGCCGGCGACGAGCAGCATCGCGACGACGAGGCCGAACCACAGCTCCAGGCCGTCGACGAAGACCCGCAGCACCGTGTAGCCGTAGGCGTCCTGGTAGAGCGACATCCGGTACAGCGCCGACGCGACGACGGCGAGGGTGAGGACGCCGAGCGCACCGAGGAGGAGCCGCAGGAGGAGGCGGTCACGCGCGGTCTCCCGCGAGGCGGCCCGCATCGTCAGGGCGACGACGACGATGGTGAGGAAGGTGGCGACGGTCAGCTGGCCGAAGCCCTGGTGCACCGCCTCGGCGTACGTCGTGCCGCTGCTGCGCAGGTACGAGAGCCCGCCCCACATCTCGCTCGCCTGGGCGAGGAGGAAGAGCGCGAAGAGGGCGACGACGACCCCGACCGGCACGCCCCACTCCCACGGGCGCCGCGAGCGACGCGCCGGCGGGAGCCGGACCTCGTCGGCGGCCGGGGGGTTCAGCGCGAGGTAGGCGCCGGTGAGGGCCACCCCGGTGACGAGGACGAGGACGAAGCCGCGCAGCACGATGGTGTCCCAGCCGAGGTCCGGCACCAGCGCCTTGGCCCACGAGCCGAAGACCGCGTCACCGGTGGCGAAGAGGCCCCCGAAGACCACGAGGGCGAGGAGCGAGATCGCAACGGTCCGCAGCACCGGCCACAGCAGCTGCCGCCGGCTCGTCGCCGCCAGGGTGCGGCCGAGGAGGGGCAGGCCGCGGAGGGCCGAGAGCGGCCAGGCGGCGCAGCTCGCGACCATCGCGAGCAGCCCGTGGGCGCGGGTCAGGCCCACCGCGGCGACGGTGACGCCGGCGAGCACGGCGAGGGTGACGACTCCCCCGGCGTCGCGCAGCGCGGCGGTCGAGGCGAGCACCGCGGCGAGGACCGCGCTCGCGACCGTCCACGGCTGGCGGCGGTGGCGCGCCACGGTCCACATGAGCAGGCCGGTGAGGAGCATCGTCAGGCTCGTCTCGAGGCCGACGTTGCGGTAGGGCCAGGTGATCGCGGCGAAGGCGCCGACGGCGAGGGCGAGCAGGACGGTCCGCACCTGCGGGCGCAGCTCCGGCTCCGGCCAGAACCGCTCGAGCAGCCCCGGCCCGGTGGCGGGCGGCGCCGGCGGGGTGGGCGGCGGGGTGGGTGCCGGGGGCGCGGGGGCCGGGGTCGTCGTCATCGTGCTCTCCTCCAGGAGGTGGGTCGGTCGTTCGGTCGCGGGACGGGTCGGCAGGGTCGCGCGCAGGAGCGCGCCGTGGGCGCCGGCCGGGGTGGGGACGACCTCGAGGACGCCGCCGTGGAGCTCGCTCACCCACCGCGCGATGGCCAGCCCGAGACCGGTCCCACCGCCGCTGTCGTCGCCGGAGCCGAACCGCTCGAACACGGTCTCGGCCCGCTCGGCCGGGATGCCGGGACCGTCGTCCCCGACCTCGAGGACCCACCGGTCCGATCCGGCGGTCCGGGCCGCGAGGCGGACCTCGCTGCCGGCCGTGCTGTGCCGCACGGCGTTGTCGACGAGGTTGCCGACGAGCTGGGCGAGCCGGGCGGGGTCGGCGCGGACCGTGAGGTCGGCCGGCTCGACGCGGTGGGCGACCCGGACCGGGCGCCCGTCGAGCGCCGCCTCCGTCGCGGCGCCGGCGAGGACGTCGGCGACCCGGACGTCGACGAGCCGGAGCGGTGCGGCGCCGGCGTCGATGCGGGAGAGGTCGAGCAGGTCGCCGACGAGGTCGCTGAGGCGCTCGGCCTGAGCGAGTGCCCCGCGGAGGGTCTCCTCGTCCGGCCGGGCGACGCCGTCGACGAGGTTCTCGAGGAGCGCCCGCTGGGCCGTGAGGGGCGTCCGCAGCTCGTGGGAGACGGTCGCGACGAGGCGACGTCGCTCGAGGTCGGCTCCGGCGAGGTCGGCGGCCATCGCGTTGAAGGTGCGGGCGAGCTCGCCGACCTCGTCCGAGGAGGTCGCGGTGACCCGCTGGCCGTAGTCGCCGGTGGCCATCCTGCGAGCCGCGGCGGTCATCTCCCGCAGTGGCGAGGTCATCCCCCGGGCGAGCCACCACGTGACCCCGAGGGCCGCGGCGAGGGTGACCGGTGCGCTGACCCAGCCGGCGATGCCCGCGGCGTCGCCGATGGCGGCGACGAGGAGAGCGGAGAGCACGCTCGTCCCGACGAGGACGGCGAGCTTGACCTTGATCGAGGTGATGCCGTCGAGGGGGCGCTCGGTGTTCACGGGTCCACCTCGAGGGCGTACCCGACCCCGTGGACGGTGCGGACCCGCTCGGCGCCGATCTTGGCGCGCAGGGCCTTGACGTGGCTGTCGAGGGTCCGGGTGCCCGACGCGTCCGCCCAGCCCCAGACCTCGCGCATCAGGGCGTCGCGGCCGCGGACCGCCCCGGGCTCGGCCGCCAGGGCACAGAGCAGGTCGAACTCGAGCGGGGTGAGGTGGACCTCGCTCCCGTCGACCGAGACCCGCCGGGTGGCCGGGTCGACGACGAGGCCGGCGACGTCCATCCGGCCGGTGGTGCGGGCGAGCAGCTCGGCCCGCTCGACCCGGCGGAGCAGCACCCTGACGCGGGCGACGACCTCCCGCATCGAGAACGGCTTGGTGACGTAGTCGTCGGCGCCGACGCCGAGCCCGACGAGGACGTCGGTCTCGTCGTCGCGCGCGGTGAGCATGAGGACAGGGACGGGACGGACGGCCTGGATGCGGCGGCACACCTCGAGCCCGTCGAAACCCGGGAGCATGACGTCGAGGACGACGAGGTCGACCTCGTGCTCGGCGAAGGCGGCGACCGCACCGGGCCCGTCGTGGGCCTGGTGCACCGTGAAGCCCTCGGCCCGGAGCCGGTCGGTGACGGCCTGGTTGATGACCGGCTCGTCCTCGACGACGAGCACGCGGCTCGCGGACGTCCCTCCCTCGTTCATGCGACGAGCGTAGGAGCGAGCGGGTGACCGCCGCGGGGGCTACCTGTGGAGATCGTGTGAAGGTTGGTCAGGCAGGTACGCGGTGCTGGCGCCGGAAGGCCGTCGGGGACACCCCGGTGCACCGGGTGAAGTGGTGGCGGAGCAGCGCGGCGGAGCCGAAGCCGGCCTCCGAGGCGACCTCCTCGACCGGCAGGTCGCTCTCCTCGAGGAGCTCGCGGGCCCGCAGGACGCGCTGGTCGGTGAGCCACTGGTGTGGGGTCGTCCCGGTCTCGGCGACGAAGCGCCGGGCGAAGGTGCGCGGCGACATCGTCGCCCGGCGGGCCAGGTCCTCGACGGTGTGCGGCTCGGCGAGGTGGTCGGCCATGAAGGCGAGGACGTCCCCGAGGCTCTCCGCGGTCGTCGCGGGGACGGGGCGGTCGACGTACTGGCGCTGGCCTCCGTCGCGGTGCGGGGGGACGACCATCCGGCGGGCGATGCGGGACGCGACGGCCGACCCGAGCTCGGTGCGGACGAGGTACAGGCACGCGTCGATGCCGGCCGCCGTGCCGGCGCTCGTTACGAGGTTGCCGTCGTGGACGTAGAGGACGTCGGGGTCGACCTCGGCGAGCGGATGCAGCGCGGAGAGCTCGTCGGCGAGCCGCCAGTGGCTCGCGCAGCGCCGGCCGTCGAGCAGGCCGGCAGCCCCGAGGGTGAAGACGCCGGAGCAGACCGAGAGGATCCGGGCCCCGCGCTCGTCGGCGTCGCGGAGGGCGGCGACGACCTCGGGCGGGGGCGTCCGGGCGGCCGGAGAGGCGGGCACCGCGACGAGGTCGGCGTCGCGGGTGGCCTCGAGGCCGTGGGGCACGGTGACGGAGACGCCGTTGCCGGCGGCGATCGTGCCGGGACGCACGGCGCACACCCGGAAGTCGAAGGGCGGGACGCCGTCGTCGGTGCGGTCGATGCCGAAGACCTCGGCGAGCACCCCGAACTCGAAGAGCGAGACGGGTTCCTGGAGGATCACGGCGACGCTGCGTAGGGCCATGGAGGCAGTATGGCAGAAAATCGATGTACTCAGTCATTTCTGCCACTCGCGGCAGCGTCTTTACGGTCGCAGTATTTCTGCCATGACCACCACGCACAGCATCGTCGAGACCGTCCTCTCCCTCGGCGGCGTCGCCGCCATCCTCGCCCCAGCCGTCGTCCTCATGGAGCGCACCCACCGTCGCGCCGAGCGCGCCGCGGGCCGCCGTGCCACTCGCACGACGGCCCGGGACGACGCCGACGCCCGCCGGGTGGCCGGCGAGCTCGCGGTGCTCAGCGGCGGCCGATGAGCCACCCGAGCACGAACGCGACGACCCCGACGACGACATATCTGCCGTAGCTGCGGGCGAGGACCGGCAGCACGGTGGCCCCGAGGTCGATCGAGTCGTCGGTGGCCGCCGCGGCGGGCCGCACGGCCGGCGCCGGTCGCGCGGGCGGCGGCGCCGGGGCGGCTGCCGGAGCCGCAGCCGGGGCAGCTACCGGGGCGGCGGCCGGCTCGGGCGCCTCCGCCGGCACCTCCCCGAGCTCGGTGCGGATGCACGCGAGGAACTGCTGGAGCAGCTTGTCGGAGACGTCCTGCATGACGCCGCGCCCGAACTGCGCCGGCTTGCCCGTGACCGAGAGCTCGGTCGTCACGTCGACCCGGGTCCCCTCCCCGGAGGGGGCGAGCTGGATCGTGACCGTGGCCCCGGCCGTGCCGTTGCCTCGCTTGTCCTTGCCCTTGGCCTCCAGGACCGCCCGGTGGGTGGCGTCGTCGCGCTCGAGGAACTGCCCCGTCCCGGCGTACTGGAGCGCGATCGGGCCGAGCTTGACCTTGACGGTGCCGGCGAAGCCCGCCTCGCTCACCTCGGTGACCGTGGCGCCGGGGAAGCACCCACCGACCCGCTCGAGGTCCATGAACGTCTGCCAGGTGGCCTCGGGTGGGGCGGGGACGGTGAAGTCGTGGGTCAGCTCCATGCGGCGGTCAGCTCCCGAGGGCCTTCTCGACGGCGCGACGGGTGAGGACCGTCGCGAGGTGGCGCCGGTAGTCGGCGTCACCGTTGAGGTCGCTCGGCGGGTTGGTGCCCTCGGCCGCGGCGGCGCACGCCTCGGCGAGGTCGCCGGCCGAGCGCCCGACGAGGGCGGCCTCCACGGCGCGGGCCCGCAGCGGGGTCGACCCCATGTTGGTCAGGCCGATGCGCGCCTCGGCGATGCTGCCGCCGTCGACGCGCAGGGTGACGGCGACGCCGATGATCGACCACTGGTGCGAGACCCGGACGAACTTCTCGTAGTGCGACACCCATCCCGTGTGCTTGGGGATCCGCACCTCGGTGAGCAGCTCGCCCTCGCCGACCGCCGTCTCGAAGAGGTCGTGGAAGAACTCCGAGGCCGGCACGGTCCGCTCCCCGGCCGGCCCGGCGATGACCATCGTCGCGTCGAGGGCGAGGACCGGTGCCCCGACGTCGCCCGCGGGGTCGGCGTGCACGAGCGCACCGCCCACGGTGCCGCGGTGCCGGATCTGCGGGTCGGCCACCGTCTCGACGGCCCGAGCCAGCAGGCCGGCGTGCTCGCGGACGAGCGGGTCGCCGACGACGTCGCTGTACGGGGTCATCGCGCCGATGACGACGTGGTCGCCACCGTCGCGGATGCCGCGCATCGCCTCGATCCGCCCGAGGTCGACGACCTTCTCCGGGGCGTTGAGCCGCATCCGGAGGATCGGCAGGAGGGACTGGCCGCCGGCGAGGACCTTGGCGTCGTCGCCGGCCTCGGCGAGGGCGGCGAGGGCGTCCTCGACGCTCGTCGGGGCCACGTAGTCGAAGGCTGCGGGGATCACTGTGCTGCTCCCTCCGTCGCGCCGGCCGAGGGATCCTGGTTCGCGGAGCCCTCGTCGAAGTGCGCCTGGGCGCCGGTCGTCGTGGTGCCGCCCGTCGCGGCACCCTGGATCGTCCGCCACACCCGCTCGGGCGTGCACGGCATCAGGATGTCGGTGACGCCCATCGGGCGCAGGGCGTCGACGATGGCGTTGACGACGGCCGGGGTCGAGGCGATCGCCCCGGCCTCACCGACACCCTTGGTGCCCAACGTGTTCGTCGTCGACGGCGACACCGTGTGGTCGGTGACGAAGCTGATGGTGTCGGCCGCGGTCGGCAGGGTGTAGTCGACGAACGAGCCGGTGACGAGCGTCCCCTGGTCGTCGTACTCGGCGCCCTCCCAGAGCGCCTGGGCCACGCCCTGGACGATGCCGCCGTGCTCCTGCCCCTCGACGATGAGCGGGTTGACGATGACGCCGACGTCGTCGACGGCGACGTAGGAGCGCATCCGCGTCGCGCCGGTCTCCGTGTCGACCTCCATGGCGCACAGGTGGGTCCCGTGCGGGAAGGAGAAGTCGACGGGGTCGTAGGTCGCGTCGGCGTCGAGGCTCGGCTCGACGCCGTCGGGGAAGTTGTGCCCCGTCCACGTCGCGAGCGCGATCTCCTGCATCGTCACGCCCTTGTCCGTGCCCTTGACCCCGAAGCGGCCACCGGAGAACTCGAGGTCGTCGGCGCTCGCCTCGAGCAGGTGCGCCGCGACGGCCCGCGCCTTCTCGACGACCTTGTCCGCGGCCCGCACGACGGCCTCGCCGCCGACGACGAGGGAGCGCGAGCCGTAGGTGTCCATGCCCTTGGACGCGATCTGGGTGTCGCCGTGGAGCACCTCGACGTCTTCGAACGGGACGCCGAGCCGGTCGGCGACGATCTGGCTCCACGCCGTGACGTGGCCCTGGCCGTGCGGCGAGGTCCCGGTGATGAGCTCGACCTTGCCGGTGGCGAGCATCCGGACGCTGGCGCTCTCCCAGCCGCCGGCGCCGTAGTTGAGCGCGCCGAGGATGCGCGACGGCGCGAGGCCGCACATCTCGGTGAACGTCGAGACGCCGATGCCGAGCTGGACCGGGTCGCCGGACTCGCGGCGGCGGCGCTGCTCGGCCCGCAGCTCGTCGTAGCCGAAGAGCTCCTTGGCGCGGGCGGTCGCGGCCTCGTAGTTGCCGGAGTCGTACGTCATCCCGGCGACCGTCGTGAAGGGGAACTCCTCGTGGTTGATCCAGTTCATCTCCCGGATCTCGAGGGGGTCCTTGCCGACCTCGACGGCGAGCTCGTCCATGAGCCGCTCGATGGCGTACGTCGCCTCCGGGCGCCCGGCGCCGCGGTAGGCGTCGACCCACGTCTTGTTCGTCAGGAGCGCCCGGACCTTGAAGTGGTAGGCGTCGAACTTGTAGATCGAGTTGTACATCCACGCGCCGAGGACGGGCACACCGCCGCCGACGAGGGCGACGTAGGCGCCGAGGTCGGCGAGCAGGTCGGCCTTGATGCCGGTGACCCTGCCCTCCTTCGTCGCGGCAAGGGTCATCCGCTGCCACTGGTCGCGGCCGTGGTGGGTGGAGACGAGGGACTCCGAGCGCGTCTCGGTGTACTTGCAGGGCTTGGCGAGCCGGCGGGCGACGGCGACCGTCGCGAACTCCTCGGGCGTCGTCTGGAGCTTGCCGCCGAAGCCGCCCCCGACGTCGGGCGCGATGATCCGGATCTTCGACTCGGGTGTCCCCGTCGTCGCCGCGAGGAGGAACCGCAGGATGTGCGGGACCTGGGTCGAGGACCACACCGTCATCTGCTCGCCAGTGGGGTCCACGACGGTGGAGCGCGGCTCCATGAACGCCGGCATGAGGCGCTGCTGCCGGTACTCGCGCTCGATGAGGATGCCGCTCTCGCGGGCGGTCGCGATGACCTCCTCGATGTCCGCGCCGGTGCCTGCCTGGCCGGAGTCGAGCACCCAGACGTCGGCGGTGTTCGTCCCGAGGTCGGGGTGGGCGAGCACCTCGTCCTTCTCCGCCTCCTTGAGGTCCAGGACCGCCGGCAGCTCCTCGTAGTCGACGTCGACGAGCTCGGCCGCGTCACGTGCGGCGGCCGCGGTGCGCGCCGCGACGACGGCGACGATCTCGCCGGTGCACGCCACCCGCTCCACGGCGACGGGCAGGTGGGTCGGCGTCTTCTGGTCCGCGCTGAGCGGCCACGCGTTGGCGATGACGCCCTGCCCGTCGGCGAGGTCCTTGCCGGTGAAGACCCCGACGACGCCGTCGGCGGCAGCGGCCGCCGAGGTGTCGATCGCGGTGATCCTCGCGTGGGCGAACGGGCTGCGGACCATCGCGAGGTGGAGCATCCCGGGGAGCTGGATGTTGTCGGTCCACCGGGTGCGGCCGGTGATGAGGCGCTGGTCCTCCTTGCGGCGGCGGGCGGCGCCGACCTCGGCGGTCGGGCGGTCGTCGACGGCGGTCATCGCGTCACGCTCCCCTCGGCGGCCGTCGCGCTCGCCGCGGCGGCCACGGCCTTGACGATGTTGTGGTAGCCGGTGCAGCGGCAGAGGTTGCCCTCGAGGCCCTGCCGGATCTCGTCCTCCGTGGGATTCGGGTTCTCCCGCAACAGGTCGACCGCCTGCATGATCATCCCCGGCGTGCAGTAGCCGCACTGGAGCGCGTGGTTCTCGTGGAAGGCGACCTGCATCGGGTGCAGCTCGCCGCCGGACGCGAGCCCCTCGATGGTGGTGACCTCGTGGCCGTCGGCCTGGACGGCCAGCATGTTGCAGGACTTCACGCTGCGGCCGTCGAGGTGGACGGTGCAGGCCCCGCAGTTGCTCGTGTCGCACCCGACGACGGTGCCGACCTTGCCGACCACCTCTCGCAGGTACTGGACGAGCAGCATCCGGGGCTCGACGTCGTCGGTGCAGCTGACGCCGTCGACGGTGACGGTGATCCGAGTCATCCTCGACTCCTTCGCGAGTGGATCCGTGACGTGATCGTGATCCTGCTTCACCGCGACAGCGCAGACAAGGGGTGACGTGGAACACACAGGGACGGGTGGCCGAACGGCCGTTCGCACGCGGCGAGCGGTACCCCCGAGGGTTTCCCGTGAGGAAAGTCAGCGACGGACGGGGCGGGGTGCCACCTGCGCCGACAGCGCGGCGCGCAGGACGTCCTCGACCGACTCGCGGTCGCGCGGGTCGGCGGAGACGAGGGGCGCGCCTCGGGCCCAGCGGTCGACGACCGACCGGTAGTCGACGAGGGCCGGGCGGTCGCCGGGGATCTCCAGGCGGGTGACGGCGACGGCGAGCGGGCTCTCCTCGGTCTCCGGGGCGATGTACTCGAGCCACTCCTCGGCTTCGTCGAGCGCGTACGGGGTCTGGCCGTAGAGCCAGAGGACGACCGGGGAGCCCGGGGCCACGGTCGGGCGCAGCGTCGCGCCGAACCGGGTCTGGCCGGCGACGGCGAGCACGTCGACGGGACCCCCCGGCCCGCGACGCCACTGACCGCAGTCGCTTCCGGCCGCCTCCGCGAGGCGGCGGGCGACCCGGGTCCCCTCCTCGGAGGACGACGGCGTGCCGGCCGTGGCACGCACGACCGGGGTGTCGGAGACCGTGTGGACGGCCGTGGTCTTGCCGACGCCGAACGGCCCGACGAAGACGACCTGCCGCCCCGACGGTCGGGGCGAGACGGTGCGACGCGCCATGACGACCTCCACTGCCCGGGCTCGCACCCGCGCACGGACCACCCCTGCCCGACCCGGGCCCGCTCGGCCCGGTCCTTCGACGGTAGGGGCTGCCCACGCCGTCCGCATCCCGAGATGACGGACCCGTCGAGAAGTGACCGAACGGCCGACCCGCCCCCGTTTCCCGGCGCAGGGCGGCACCGGTGTGCTAGCCGGCCTCGACCGGCGCGCCGTGGTGGTGGATCGGGCCGCCGACCTCCTGGAGCCGCTGCCCACCGCCGCCCCACTGGAGCGCGACGATCTCGGCGGCGATCGAGACCGCGGTCTCCTCCGGGGTGCGGGCACCGAGGTCGAGCCCGATCGGCGAGGAGAGGCGGGCCAGGCGGTCCTCCCCGACCCCGGCCTCCCGCAGCCGGGCGAGGCGGTCCTCGTGGGTCCGGCGGGACCCCATCGCGCCGACGTAGGCGACCTCGGGGAGGCCCAGGGCGGTCTCGAGGACGGGGACGTCGAACTTCGGGTCGTGGGTGAGCACGCAGACGACGGTCCGCGCGTCCACCCGACCGGCCTCGACCTCCGCCGCGAGGTACCGGTGCGGCCACTCGACGACGACCTCGTCGGCGGCGGGGAACCGGGTGGCGGTCGCGAACACCGGGCGGGCGTCGCACACCGTGACCCGGTAGCCGAGGAAGGAGCCGACGTGGGCGACCGCCGCGGCGAAGTCGATGGCCCCGAAGACGAGCATCCGCGGCCGGGGCGCGTAGGCGGCGACGAACACCCGCATCCCCTCGCCGCGCCGCTCCCCGTCGGGCCCGTACGTGAGCGTCTCGGTCCGGCCGGCGGCGAGCAGCCCCCGGGCGTCGTCGGCGACCGCGGCGTCGGCCCGGGGCGACCCGAGGCTCCCGGCCGCGGCGGCGTGAGAGGTCCCCTCGGGGTGCACGACGAGACGACGGCCGAGCCAGGCCGGGTCGGGGTGCTCGATGACCGTCGCCACCGCGACGGGACGGCCGGCGTCGATGTCCTCGGCCACCGCCCCGAGCTCCGGGAAGGTCTCCCGGGACACCGACTCGACGAAGACGTCGAGGATGCCCCCGCAGGTCAGCCCGACGGCGAACGCGTCGTCGTCGGAGACCCCGTACCGCTGGAGCACCGGGGTGCCGTCGGCGACGACCTCCTGGCCCAGCTCGTAGACCGCCCCCTCGACGCACCCGCCGGACACCGACCCCACCGCCTCGCCGCCGGGGCCGACGAGCATCGACGCGCCGGCGGGACGCGGCGCTGACCGGAAGGTCGCGACGACCGTCCCCACGCCCACGGTCTCCCCCGCGCGCCACCACGCCATCAGCTCGTCCAGGACGTCACGCACGCGCAACCACCTCCGTCAGCTCGTCGAACGCCGCCATCGAGTGGCCGGCGACGAAGTCGTCAACGTACGGGAGCACCGCGACGATGCCGCCCTGGACCGGCTCGTAGCCGGCCCGGCCGCGGTGCGGGTTGACCCACACCACCCGGTGAGCGACCGCCGCGAGCCGGCGGACCTGCTCGCCGAGCGCCTCGGGGCGGTCCCGCTCCCAGCCGTCGCTGAAGACGACGACCACGGCGCCGCGGGCCATCCCGCGGCGGCCCCAGCGGTCGAGGAAGACCTTGAGCCCGTCGGCGAGGCGGGTGCCGCCGGACCAGTCCGGGATGGCCTGCCCCGCGGCGACGATCGCCCGGTCCGGGTCGCGCTGGTGCAGCGGCCGGGTGATGTGGGTGAGCCGGGTGCCGAGGGTGAACACCTCGACCGGGACGCCCGCCGCGCAGTAGGCGTGGGCGAGGCGGATGAGGGCGTCCGCGTAGGCGCTCATCGAGCCCGACACGTCGACGAGGAGCACGACGCGCCGGGGCCGGCTGCCGCGCCGGCGCCAGGCCACCTCGCCGGGTTCACCCATCCGTCGCAGGGTGGCCCGCAGGGTGCGGCGCGCGTCGACCTCGCCGCGGCGCGACGGCGTGTGCCGGTGCGCTCGCCTCCGGGGCGCCCGGGGCCGCAGCGTGGCGAAGAGCCGGGCCAGCTCCTCGCGCTCGCGCCGGGTCAGGGTCGCGACGTCGCGGTGCCGCAGCACCTCCGTCGAGCTGGCCCGGGCCTGGACGGTGTCGGGGTCCTCGGTGCCCTCGCCGCCGGTGCCCTCGCGGTCGTCGAGGCCGGCGCGGCTGACGCTCGGCAGGGAGCTCACCGGTTTCGACCCGGGGCGCGTGCCGCCGAACCACTCGGCGTAGACGTGGTCGTAGCGCTCGAGGTCGGCGGGCGAGGAGCACAGTGTCGTGCGCCCTGCGTGGTAGACCCCGACCGGGTCGTCGAGGCCGACGGCCACGACGGCCTCGAGGTAGGTGCGCTCGCGGTCGGCGGTCACCGGGACCCCGGCCGCGCGCAGGGCTCGGGCGAACCCGAGGAGCACCTCCTCGGGTGGGCGCGCGGTCGACGTCATCGGGTGAGCATGACGTCGAGGGCGCGGCGGACCCGCTCGGCGTCCTCGCGGTACTTGACGGCGACGCCGAGCGTCGCCGCCGCGGTCTCGGTGTCGAGGTCTCGCGTGCCGAGCTCGTGGAGCGCGCGGGCCCAGTCGAGGGTCTCGGCGACCCCCGGCGGCTTGAGCATCTCGCGGTCCTCCCGGATGGCGTGGACGGCGCGCACGACCTGCTCGGCCAGCGCGGCCGACACCTCCGGCGCGCGGGTCGCGACGATGGCGAGCTCGCGCTCGATCCCGGGGTGCTCGAGCCAGTGGTAGAGGCAGCGGCGCTTCAGCGCGTCGTGGAGCTCGCGGGTCCGGTTCGACGTCAGGACGACGACGGGGGGCGTCGCCGCGGAGATCGGCCCGAGCTCCG
>DASSQJ010000313.1:0-3198 GCA_035702545.1 Phycicoccus sp. | reverse complement strand
CTCGGCGTCGTCAACGACCTCGCCGTCGGCGTGCACCCCCTCGGTGCCGACGCGTGGGGGCTCGGGGACGCGCTGGCCCGGGAGGTCACGGTCGGGGCACCCCCGGACCAGTTCAACCAGCTCGGGCAGAACTGGAGCCAGCCGCCGTGGCGCCCGGCCCGCCTCGCCGAGCTCGGCTACGCCCCGTTCCGGGACATGGTGCGGGCGGCCCTGCGTGACGCGGGCGGCATCCGCGTGGACCACATCATCGGGCTCTTCCGGCTCTGGTGGATCCCGGCCGGGGGCACGCCCGCGGACGGCACCTACGTCCACTACGACCACGAGGCGCTGCTCGGCATCCTCGTCCTCGAGGCGCAGCGGGCCGGGGCGGTCGTCGTGGGGGAGGACCTCGGCGTCGTCGCCCCCAACGTCCGCGACTACATGGTCGAGCGGGGGCTCGTCGGGACGAGCATCCTGTGGTTCGAGTGGGAGGGGGACCGCCCGAAGCCGCCCGAGCACTACCGCGAGCTGTGCCTCGCGTCGGTGACGACCCACGACCTGCCGCCGTCGGCCGGCTACCTGACCCTCGAGCACGTCGCGGTGCGCGAGCGGCTCGGGCTGCTCACCCGACCGGTCGAGGAGGAGCGGGCCGTCGAGGAGGCCGCCATCGCGAGGGTCCGTGAGGTCCTCGTCCAGCGGGGGTTGCTCGAGCCGGCGGCCGGGGTGGAGTCGGTGCTCGTCGCGCTGCACCGGTGGCTCGCGCTGACGCCGAGCCGGATGCTCGCCGTCGCGCTCCCGGACCTCGTCGGGGACCGGCGGGCCATCAACCAGCCGGGGACCAACGACGAGTACCCCAACTGGCGGCTCCCGCTCGCCGGCCCCGACGGCCGGCCGCTCGACCTGGACGACATCCGGGGGGCGGACCTCGCCGAGACCCTCTTCGACGCGCTCCGCGGCCGCTGAGGGCCGCCGGCCCCGCACCGACATGCAGTGCGGGGCCGGGGCGCCCGGGGCGCTGCTGGGACCCGGGCCACCTCGGCGGCACTGCATGTCGGTGGGTTCGTGACCCCCGGGGTCAGAGGCCCAGGGCCTCCTTGAGCGCGGCCTCGATGCGTCCCGGCTGCTGCTCGCGCAGCTCGTAGCGGGCGCGCACGAGGGGTGCGTCGACGCTGATGACGCGGCGCAGGTCGACCGGCGTGCCCGCGACGACGGCGTCGACGGCCCCCGCCGCGAGCATCGCCCGGATCGTCTCCTCGAGGTCGCGGGTCTGGGCCTCGCCGTAGCCCATGGCCGGGAGTATGCCGCGCGCGTTCGGGTACTTCTCGTAGACGCCGGCGATCGACCCGACGGCGAACGGCACCGGGTCGACGACCTCCACCGCGCCGGCCTGTCGGGCCCCGACGACACCGGCGCCGAAGCTCATCGACCCATGGGTCAGGGTGGGGCCGTCCTCGACGACGACGACCCGCCGGCCCGCGACGGCCGCGGGGTCCTCCACCGTCACCGGGCTGTCGCAACGCAGCACCTCGGCCTCGGGGTTGACGGCCCTGGCCGACGCCTCCACCGCCGCGACGTCCTCCGCGGAGGCGGAGTCGCACTTGGCGACGAGGACGAGGTCGGCCATCCGCAGGTTCGCCTCGCCCGGGTGGTAGCCGACCTCGTCACCGGGACGCAGCGGGTCGGCGAGGACGATGTGCAGCTCTGGGGCGTAGAAGGGGATGTCGTTGTTGCCGCCGTCCCAGAGGATGACGTCGGCCTCCTGCTCGGCCTCGTGGAGGATGCGGCCGTAGTCGACGCCGGCGTAGACGACGACGCCGGCCTCGATGTGCGGCTCGTACTCCTCGCGCTCCTCGATGGTGCACTCGTGGCGGTCGAGGTCCTCGAGGGTCTCGAAGCGCTGGACCGCCTGGGCGGCCAGGTCGCCGTAGGGCATCGGGTGGCGCACCGCGACGACCCGCTGGCCCAGGCCCTGGAGCAGCCGGGCGACGTAGCGCGTCGTCTGGCTCTTGCCGACGCCCGTGCGCACCGCCGTCACCGCGACGACGGGGCGGCTGGAGACGAGCGTGGAACGCCGGGCGCCGGGGACGAGGAAGTCGGCGCCGCGGGCGACCGCCCGCGAGGCGAGGTGCATCACGGAGGCGTGGGCGAGGTCGGAGTAGGCGAGCACGACGGTCTCGACCCGTTCGGCGTCGACGAGGTGCTCGAGACCCGCCTCGTCGACGACGGGGATCCCGTCCGGGTAGAGCGGCCCGGCGAGCTCGGGCGGGTAGGTCCGCCCCTCGATGTCCGGGATCTGCGTCGCGGTGAACGCGACGACCTCGGTGTGGGGGTCGTCGCGGTACATGACGTTGAAGTCATGGAAGTCGCGGCCCGCCGCGCCGAGGATGACGACGCGGTGACGGGTGGCCGCGGACGCGGCTGCGCTCATGGTGGGGCTCCTCGCGGCTGAGGTCGACCGCGGGGTGCGGGACCCGCCGCTGCCGAGGCTACGCCCGGCGGGCCGCGCCGCTTCGGGGGAGTGATGCACCCCATCGCCGCCCCGGTCTCCCGACTCCTTGCTCCTTCGGCCGGCGACACGCCGCTCCGGCGGGGTGTCGACCGGCCGAAGGAGCAAGGAGTCGGGGTTCTCGGGGGTCAGTCGACGGGGGCGGGCGCGGGGCTCAGGTCCCTCGCCCGGGCGACCACCGCGGCGAAGCGGTCCGCCAGCGGGCGCCACGCCGCCCGGAGGACGCCCTCGGACGCGGCGACGTCGGCGAGGGCCGCCGCCTCGGGCCCGGACGGCTCGACGTGGTCGGCCCGCAGCCAGGCCTCGAAGACCGACGGAGGGGTCTCCGGGTGGAACTGGACGCCCCACGCCCGGTCCGCGAACCGGATGGCCTGCGGGGACCCGTCGGGCAGCGTGGCGAGCACCGTCGCGCCCGGCGGCGGCTCGAGGACGACGTCGTCGTTGTAGTGGACGGCCGGCCGACCGCCGAGGCCGGCGAGCAGCGGGTCGGTGCGCCCGGCGTCGGTGAGACGCACCGGGACCAGCCCGAGTGTGCGCCCGCGGGGGTTCCGCACGACCGAGCCCCCGAGCGCGGCGGCGGCGAGCTGGTGCCCGAGGCAGACACCGAGCAGCGGGGCGCCCCGGTCGACGGCGTCGCGGACCAGGGCCTTCGTCGGGGCGAGCCAGGGGTGCCGGTCGTCGTCGCCGGCCCCCATGGCACCGCCGAGGACGAC
>DASSQJ010000312.1:0-6193 GCA_035702545.1 Phycicoccus sp. | reverse complement strand
TCGTCGGTGAGGTAGGCCGCCCGGCCGAGCTGCTGGGAGGCCTGGCGGGGGGTGGCGCCGTCGGCGGCGACGAGGCCGATGTCGCCGAGCCGCAGGACGAGCGACTCCCACTCGGCCTCGACCCGTTCGGCGTCGTCCCGCGCCCGCTGTCGCGCGCGCCGCCGGGCCACCCAGGCGGCGACCGGGACGACCAGGCCCCCGACGAGGACGAGGAGGAGGACGACGAGCGTCACGGCGTGGTCCGAGAACCACCGCGCGACGCCGCCGGTCGTCAGCCCGCCACCGGTGTCGGTCTGGTCGGCGGTGACGTCCTGCTCCGGCCGGGTCGCCCCGCTCGCGCTCGTCGTCGGGGAGCTGGTCGGCGCGGCGCTCGACGTCGGGTCGCCGGACCCGCTCGTCTGGAACCCGTACTCCGGTCCGGCGCCGCTGCGCACGCCGGGCGTCGGCTCGAAGCGCATCCACCCCAGCCGGGGGAAGTACAGCTCGGGCCAGGCGTGGGCGTCGTTGACGCGCACCGTGTAGGTGCCGTTCTCGAGCGAGCCGGGGAGGAAACCGGTGGCCATCCGCGACGGGATACCGGCGGCCCGCGCGAGCATGATCATCGCGCTCGCGAACTGCACGCAATAGCCGCGCTTGGTGTCGAGGAAGCGCACCAACGGCTCCTCCGCCTGGTCCCCTCGCGCGGTGTCCTCGGCGAGCGCCTGGCTGTAGACGTAGTCGGGTCCGCGCAGGTGGTTCTGGATCTTGCGGGCAAGCTCGATGGGGGAGTCCCCCGGGTCCCGGATCTGCTCGAGCAGCGCCCGGACGGCCCCCTCGGCGCGCGGGTCGAGGGCCAGGTCGTCGCGCTCGGGGGCGTTGGCGTCGAGGTCGGTCGTGAAGTCGCTGTCCGACGGGGCGAGGGCGACGAAGTCGACGGAGTACTCGGGCACCCGGGCGGTGAGCTCCGCGAGCCCGTCGGTCGTCACGTGCCAGGTCCCCTCGGGGAACGGCGAGCCGGTCGCGTTCTCCGGCAGGGCCACCTGGGGCAGGCCGATGCGGTTGCTCGACACCTCCATCCGCTCGGTCACCCGCCGGACGTCCGGCTCGGCCGAGGTGCCCGGGAGGCGGCCGTCGAGGGGGACGAAGGTGAAGTCCGACGACGAGGTCCAGCGGCCGCCCCGGTACGTGTCGAGGATGGCGACCCGCAGCGGCGGCGGCGCCTGGGTCGTCGTGGTGTACGTGAGCACGGGGTCGTCGGAGCGGTCGGCGAGGTCGCGCGCGATGTCGATGCTCGAGGCCAGCCGGACGTTCGAGCCGCCGCCGCGCCCGGTGTCGCTCCGGCCGAGCCCCTCGGCGAGGAAGGTCGTCGGCAGGTGCGGGACGATCCCCGGCACGACGACGGCCGCGGCAAGGGCGACGACCCCCGCGACCCGACCGAGCGCGGCGTACGAGGAGGTCGGGTCGGCGAAGGCGCCCGTCGAGCGGGGTGTCGCGGTTCCCCACGAGCGCAGCGACCGCACCCCCTGCCGGCCGACCATGGCCAGCCACGCCAACGCCGGCGGGACGACGAAGAGCGCGGCGAGCCCCTCGCCGGAGTTCGTCGCCGAGGCGAGGTACGCCGCGAGGAGCGGCACCCCGGCCGCGGCCGGACTGCGGTACGTGACGGCGAGCGCGTCGACGGCGAGGGCGGTGAGGCCGACGAGCAGGCTGATGCCGAGGACGACACCACGGTTCGCCGGGGCCGGGACGCTGTACGACGTGATCGTCGTGTAGGCGTCCCCGAGGAGGATGCCGAAGGCCCGGCCGGTGTCAGGGACGGGGAGGACCCCCTGCCACAGGTGGCCCTGGCCGTGGATGAGCGCCGCCCCGTGGACGAGGAGGAGAGCCTGCGCCGCGACGACGACCGGTCGCACGGACGTCAGCGCCCGCAGCCCCATCCCGGTGACGACGACGAGCGCGACGAGGGCCAGGCTCGGCCGGAACCAGTCCGCCGTCGGGGTGAAGAGCGTGCTCACGGGGAGGGTCGCGGCGAGTGTGGCGACCCCGCCGAGGACGCCGTCGAGCGGGCGGACGCGGCTGGTCACCGGACCCCCACGAGGGGTGCGCCGACGACCGACGCCCACGCGGCGGCCGGGGCCGTCGCGGAGTCGACGACGACTGCGAGCCAGCCCGAGGACTGCAGCGACGCCGTCGTCGCCCCGGCCGTTCCCGGTGAGGGCACCCCGAGGCCGGCGCGGGTCCCGAAGGAGTCAGGGTCGACGACGAGCGCGACACCGGTCGAGCCGGGCTGCCGGAGCGCCGCGAGGGCGTGGCTGTCCTCGTCGGGGAGCGGGCCCCCGACGTAGACGACGAGGCCGCCCTGGGCGGTGAGCCCGTGGGCGGCGTGGAGCAGCGCCCGGACCCCGTCCTCGGCGCCGAGCTGGATGCGCGCGAGGGTCTCGAGGGCCTGGTCCAGGGACTCGTCGTGGTGGGCGCCGGTCTCGGACCCGGCGTCGGAGGTGAGCAGGTGCACGGCGTAGGCGCCGTCGACGAGGTGTGCCGTCACCGACGCGGCCGTCGTGACGCACCACTCGAGCGAGCTGTTGCGCCCCGAGCCGCCGTGCCCCGCCGTGCGGCTGTCGAGGAGGATGACGGCCCGGCGCTTCGCCGGACGGTCCTCCTGCCGGACCATGAGGTCGCCGGTGCGGGCCGTGGCGGGCCAGTGGATGCGGCGCAGGTCGTCGCCGTCGCGGTACTCGCGGACGGTCTGGTCGTCCTCCCCGTGGAGCGCGACCATGTGCGGCACCGAGCCCTCGCTCCCGATGCCGCTGCCGAGCGAGCGTCCCGAGCTCAGCGGCACGACGCGGGGGAGCACGACGACCTCGGCGTCGCCGGCGACGGACGCGGCGCGCAGCCCGATGCCGAACGGGTCGCGCACCCGGACGCGCAACGGGCCGAGCCGGTGGACCCCGCGCGTGTGCGACCGGACCGTGTACTGGACCTCGTGGACGCCACCGGGGCGCAGGGCGGGCAGGACGAAGCGCGGACGGTCGCCGAGCGCGTAGTCGAGGGACTCCTCGGCCATGAGGACGGGCGAGGCCGAGGCCTCGACGTTGCGGATCCGCACGGTGACGACGGAGCGCTCGTCGATGGCCACCCGCCCCGGGCTCACGGTCCGCGACACCTCGACCTCCAGGCCGTGCCGCCGCACGAGGAGCAGCGCGATGACGACGAGCGCGAGGAGGAGGACCCCGATGCGCGTCACGTCGTGCTGGCCGAGGAGGATGCCGGCGGCGACGAGGACGAGCCCGCAGCCGGCGAAGGCGGCGCCGCGGGTGGTGAGGGTCCGGCGGATCGTGCTCACGGGCCGCCTCAGCGGGTCGGGGCCGGGACCCGCACGCGCTGGAGCAGGTCGCCGAGGACGTCCGCGGTCGAGCGGCGGGCCATCTGGGTCTCGCCGGTGGGGATGAGCCGGTGGGCCAGGACCGCGATCGCGACCTGCTGGACGTCGTCGGGCAGGACGTGGTCGCGCCCGGCCAGCGCCGCGTGCGCCCTGGAGGCGCGCAGGAGGTGGAGGGTGGCCCGGGGGGAGGCGCCCAGGCGCAGCGCCGGGCTGGTCCGCGTGGCGTGGGCGAGGTCGACGATGTACTGGCGCACGGCGGGCGCGGCGTGGACCCCGCGCACCGCCTCGACCATGGCCTGGACCGTCGCCGCGTCGGTGACCGGCTCGAGCCGCTCGAGCGGGGAGGCGCCGCCGTGCACCTCGAGCATCTCGAGCTCGGAGCGGGCCGACGGGTAGCCCATCGAGATGCGGGCCATGAACCGGTCGCGCTGTGCCTCGGGCAGCGGGTAGGTGCCCTCCATCTCGATCGGGTTCTGGGTCGCCATGACGATGAACGGCCGCGGGAGGGTGTACGTCGTGCCGTCGACGGTGACCTGACCCTCCTCCATCGACTCGAGGAGTGCGCTCTGGGTCTTCGGGGAGGCGCGGTTGATCTCGTCGCCGACGACGACGTTGGCGAAGATCGCGCCGGGGCGGAACTCGAAGTCGCGGACGTCCTGGTTGAACACCGAGACGCCGGTGATGTCGCTGGGGAGCAGGTCGGGGGTGAACTGGACCCGGCGGACGGTGCAGTCGATCGAGCGGGCCAGCGCCTTGGCGAGCAGCGTCTTGCCCACGCCGGGGACGTCCTCGAGAAGCAGGTGCCCCTCGGCGAGCAGCACGGTGATCGCGGTTCGCACCACCTGCTGCTTGCCCTCGATGACCGAGTTCATGGCGGCGGCCAGCGACCCGGACACCTGGAGCAGCTGGTCGAGTGCGGCGCCCCGCTCGAGGGGGCCCGCCGGTGCGGAGGTCCGTCGGTCCTGCTCGGTGTCGCTCACGAGGGTCCCCTTCGTCGGTGGCCGTGCCCGCTCCAACGACCGGCCGGAGCGTTCGGTGCCTCGATCTTGCTACACGCGCCCGCGGATGGGGAGGGCTCGGCCGGAAGCGTTCCGGTCTCGACACGAGGCGGTCACCGGACCGTCACAGGGCACCCGCCGGCGCTCCGCGCCACCGCCTCGGTCAGGTGGGAAGCGGTGGGGGATTCCCTCCACTCTGCACCACTAGGGCTGACCTGCCAGTTCAATCAGGATAGGCGCCCAAATCATGCGAAATCGGCCTCATGTGGAGCATTGGTGGAGTAATGTGGGGGAAACCGGCGCAGCAGGGTCGCCGGTGGGTCCGGGTCGAGGAGGTGGCGCCGTGGAGGAGTTCCTCGGCACCCACACGCCCCGCCTCGACGACAAGGGCCGGCTGTTCCTGCCCGCCCGGTTCCGCGGCGCCCTCGCCGACGGCCTCGTCGTGACCACCGGCCAGGAGGGCTGCCTCTACGTCTTCCCGACCACGGAGTTCCACCGCATCTCCGCGCTGATGCAGAGCGCGTCGACCTCGACCAAGCAGGTCAGGGACTTCGTGCGGGTGTTCCGGGCCAGCGCCC
This sequence comes from Phycicoccus sp., assembly GCA_035702545.1. Lineage (GTDB taxonomy): Bacteria > Actinomycetota > Actinomycetes > Actinomycetales > Dermatophilaceae > DASSQJ01. The sequence continues at coordinate 1,256 of DASSQJ010000312.1, read as the reverse complement.
ACCCCGACACCCCGGACAAGCAGGGCCGGGTGACGATCCCCGCGCCCCTGCGCGCGTACGCCGGCCTCGACAAGGACTGCACGGTCATCGGCAACGGCTCGCGCCTCGAGGTGTGGGACTCCGGCCGGTGGGCGGCCTACCTCGAGGACGTCATGCCGGCCTACTCGGCGTACTCCGCCGGGACCGAGGAGGTGGTGCCCGGCCTGTGACCGGACCACCACCACTCCCCCCGTCCTCCACCACGCCCCACCCGACCCGACCGCCGGCCTCCAGCCGAACCGCCTCCCGACGCGTCTTCCCCCGCGCCGGGCGCGGATCGGATGGGGACCCGCCGCCGGGTCGACCCCCACCACGACCCCAGCACCGCCCGACACGTAACGAGGAGCCGGCATGACCGAGCCAGGCGACACCGCCGCCCGGCACGTCCCCGTGCTCCTGGACCGGGTCGTCGAGCTACTCGGCCCCGCCCTCGAGCGGGAGGGGGCCGTCTGCGTCGACGCCACCCTCGGCATGGGGGGCCACGCCGAGGCCCTCCTCACCCGGTGTCCCGCGGCGCGGGTCATCGGCCTCGACCGCGACACCGACGCGCTCGCCCTGGCCCGGACCCGGCTGGCCCGCTTCGGCGACCGGTTCACCGGCGTCCACGCCGTCTACGACGAGGTCGCCGACGTCCTCGCCCGCGAGGCCGAGGGCACCGCCCGGGGCATCCTCTTCGACCTCGGCGTCTCCTCGTTCCAGCTCGACGAGGCCGAGCGCGGCTTCGCCTACCGCCACGACGCGCCCCTCGACATGCGGATGGACCAGACGCGCGGCATCACCGCGGCCGAGGTCCTCAACACCTACTCCCACGGCGACCTCGCCCGGGTCCTGCGGACCTACGGCGAGGAGCGCCACGCCGGCCGGATCGCCTCGGCGATCCTCCGCGAGCGCGACATCGAGCCGTTCACGACCTCGGCACGCCTCGTCGACGTCATCCGGTCCGCGGTGCCGGCTGCCGCCCAGCGGACCGGCGGCCACCCGGCCAAGCGCACCTTCCAGGCGCTGCGCATCGAGGTCAACGCCGAGCTCGAGGTCTGGCAGCGCGCGGTCGACGCCGCGATCGGGGTCCTCGAGCCGGGCGGACGGGTCGTGGTCCTCGCGTACCACTCGCTCGAGGACCGGATCGCCAAGCGGGCCTTCGCCGAGGGGGCCCGCAGCCGTACCCCCGCCGGGATGCCCGTCGAGCGCCCCGAGGACGCCGCCTACCTGCGCCTGCT
>DASSQJ010000311.1:0-2356 GCA_035702545.1 Phycicoccus sp. | reverse complement strand
GACGATGCAGCGGGCCATCGAGGACGCCGGCCTCCAGACCGAGGCTGCGGTGACCTCGACGCACGTCATCGACCCCCCCGCGACCGAGCCGCGGGCCGCCCGGCGACAGATCCTGCTCTTCGCGGGCTCAGGAGCCATCGTCGCCGGCGCCCTCGCCGTCGGCACGATCCTCCTCCGCACCCTCACCTCCGACCGGCTCCGGCGTCGTCGTGACGTCGCCGCGGCGCTCGGCGTCCCGGTGCGCGTCGGGGTGGGCCCGGTGCGCGCCCGCGGTGCCACGGGCCGGGGGTGGGCCGCCGTGACCACCCGGGTGGCGCGGCTCCTCCGGGGTCACCCGGTGCGCTGGACCGAACGCCGGCGCCACCGCAACCTCGAGGCCCTCGTCAGCGCGCTGGAGTCCGCTCTCCCCTCGCGGCTCACCTCCCCGGGCACGCGTCGCGGCCAGGACGCCAACCGGGTGGGGCGGAAGTCGGGCCCGACCACCCTGGGACTCGCGGCGATCGACCGCGCCGACACGGGAGCCATCGTGCTGCGCGCGCTCGGCGAGCGGCTCGCCGGCCTCGGCGTCCCGGTCCTCCTCCTCGACCTGAGCTCCGAGGGGGCCCTCGCCGGGCACTGGGCCGGGCTGTCGGAGCCGCGGGACCCCGAGCAGCCGGTGCGCACGTTCCGGCCCGAGGGCGACCCCACGCTCGCCCCGGGTCCCCGGCGCAGCCCGCGCCGCCCCGCGCCCGACCCCGAGGAGCTCGGTGAGCTCGCGACCGCGTGGGAGGACGCGGCGGTCGTGCTCGCGCTCGTCGAGGTGGACCCGGGCATGGACCTGGACGTCCTGCGCACGTGGGTCAACCGCGTCGTGCCCTTCGTCTCCGCGGGTCGGGCGAGCCAGGAGCTCCTCTCGACGATCGCCGTGCTCCTCGAGCAGAGCGGCCTCGAGGTGCCGTTCGCCCTCCTCGAGGGGGTCGACCGCAGCGACCAGAGCCTCGGGCAGCCGCTCACTCCCACCGAGGAGCGCGACGAGCTCGGGGCCGTGGAGTCGCGATGACGACGACCGTGCCGGCCCGGCTCCGTCGGGCCGCGCCCGCCTCCGCGCCACGCCCGTTGCGCACCGACGCCTCGCGGATCCCGCGGCTCGTCCTCGCGACGTGGGCGGCCCTCTTCGTCAACGTCCTCTCGCCGGCGGGCAACCCGACGGTCGTCCCCATCCCCAAGCCGCTGCTCCAGGCCGTCGCGCAGGGCTCCCTCATCCTCGCCCTCCTGCTGGCGCTCCTCGTGAACCGGCGGCTCGTCATCCGGCCGAACGCCCTCCTGGTCCTCTTCTCCGTCCTCGCCATCGCCTCCCTCGCCGTCTCGCTGCACAACCAGTTCCTCGTCGGGTCCACGTACCGCGCGGTCCGGCTCCTCGTCTTCGTCGCCGTCCTCTGGCTGCTCAGCCCGCTCTGGGGACGGCGCGACCTCGTGCTGCTGCGGGCCCACCGGGTCTGCCTCTGGGTGGTCCTCGCGACCGTCGTCCTCGGGGCGGCGATCTCGCCCGGCACCGCCTTCGCCTTCGAGGGCCGTCTCGCCGGGGCCGTGTGGCCCATCCCGCCGACGCAGGTCGCGCACTACGCGGCCGTGCTCTTCGGGACCTCGGTCGTCCTGTGGATGTGTCGCGTCATCAGCGGCCGCCACGCGCTCGTCGCCGTGGTCCTCACCCTGGGGCTGCTCGCCGCGACCCACACGAGGACGGCGATGCTCGGCTCGCTCATCGGGCTGGCCGTCGCGACGGCGAGCCTGTTCCTCGGCCACGTGCGCGTGCGGCGGGTGTCGGTGTCGACGGTCGCGGGCGGCATCGTCCTCGCCGCGCTCTTCGCCCCGGAGATCGTCACCTGGCTCGCCCGGGGCCAGTCGGTCGACGAGGCCGCCCAGCTCACCGGTCGCACCAAGGTGTGGACCGACATCTTCGCCGTACCCCGCTCGCCGCAGGAGGTCCTCTTCGGCTCGGGGCTGTCGAACAAGTCGTTCAACGGCCTGGCCATCGACAGCAACTGGGTGGCGAGCTACCTCGACCAGGGGTGGTTCGGCATCGTCCTCCAGGCCGCGATGCTCCTGCTGCTCCTCGCGATGGCGGTGACCCACGTCCGTGGACCACGACGGGCCGTCGCGCTGTTCCTCGTCGTGTACTGCCTCGTCGCCTCGATCACCGAGACCGGACTCGGCGACGCCTCGCCGTACCTGCTCGAGCTCGTCGTCGCCGCCTCGCTCCTCGTGCCCCCGGCAGCGCGGACCGGCCCGTGAGGGTCGTCGTCGTCCACGGGCGGTACCGGTCGACCGCGCCGAGTGGGGAGAACCACGTCGTCGACCAGGAGTCGGAGGCCCTGCG
>DASSQJ010000310.1:0-9259 GCA_035702545.1 Phycicoccus sp. | reverse complement strand
GTCGCGGACGTCGTCCGCTTCCGGCCGCCCGTGTCCCGCTCCGAGCTCGCCGACTGGTACCGCGCGGCCGACCTCGTCGCGGTGCCCTCGCACAGCGAGTCCTTCGGGCTCGTCGCCGTCGAGGCACTCGCCTGCGGCACGCCCGTCGTCGCCTCGAACGTCGGGGGCCTCCCCACCGCGGTCGGGGACGCCGGGGTGCTCGTCGACGGCCACGACACCGCGGACTGGGCGACCGCCATCGGCTCGGTCGCCCTCGACCCCGAGCGGCGGGCGGGCCTGTCACGGCGAGCCGCCGAGCACGCGTCGCACTTCGGCTGGGCGCGGACCGCGGCGCGGCTCGAGGAGGTCTACACCGAGGCGCTGGCCCGGCCCAAGGACGTGCCCATCAACGAGGCGGAGGCGCTGACCGGCATCCCGCAGGCGGTCATCCCGTGAGCGAGGCCGCCCTGTCCGGCGTCGTCGAGGGCTTCCTGCGCGACTCCGGACTCGAGTGGGAACCCGGTGCCCGCGAGGGCGAGTTCGTCGTCACGCTCCCCGGCGAGAAGAAGCTGAAGACGGTCGTGTCGCTCGTGTGCGGGGCGGGCGCGCTGTCGGTGTCCGCGTTCGTCATCCGCAACCCGGACGAGAACCACGCCGAGGTCTACCGGTTCCTCCTGAGCCGGAACCTGCGGCTGCCGGGCATCGCGTACGCCGTCGACCGCTCAGGGGACGTCTACGTCACTGGGCGCGTTCCGGCCGCCGGCGTCGATCCCGAGTACCTCGACCAGGTCCTCGGGGTCGTCCTGTCGGCCGCCGACGAGCCGTTCAACGAGCTCCTGACGATGGGCTTCCTCACCTCGATGCGCAAGGAGTGGGCGTGGCGGGTGTCCCGCGGCGAGAGCCTGCGCAACCTCGAGGCCTTCCGCCCCATCCTCGAGCGCCCCGACCCGCCTGCCCCTCCCTGACCGTGAATGCGGGATGCCGGAGACACGCCGTGTCGCCCGGCATCCGGCGTACGAAGTCGGGGAGGAGGGGGTGGGTGGGGCGTCGCTAGGCTGGCGGCATGACGGAGTACACGCTCATCCTCCTTCGCCACGGCGAGTCCGAGTGGAACCAGCAGAACCTCTTCACCGGATGGGTCGACGTCGACCTCTCCGAGAAGGGCCGCGCCGAGGCGGTCCGCGGCGGTGAGCTGATGCGGGAGGCCGGCCTGCTCCCCGACGTCGTCCACACCTCGGTGCTCCGGCGCGCCATCACGACCGCCAACCTCGCCCTCGACACGTGTGACCGGCACTGGATCCCGGTGCGCCGCAGCTGGCGCCTCAACGAGCGGCACTACGGCGCCCTCCAGGGCCTCGACAAGGCCGCCACCCGCGAGAAGTACGGCGACGAGCAGTTCATGCTGTGGCGCCGCAGCTTCGACACCCCGCCGCCCCCCATCGAGCTCGGCAGCGAGTACGACCAGAGCTCCGACCCCCGCTACGCCGGCGTCGACGTCCCGCTCACCGAGTGCCTCAAGGACGTCATCCCACGGATGATGCCCTACTGGGAGAACGAGATCCGCGGTGACCTCCAGGCCGGCCACACCGTCCTCGTCACCGCGCACGGCAACAGCCTGCGGGCCCTCGTCAAGCACCTCGACGGCATCAGCGACGACGACATCGCCGGGCTCAACATCCCCACCGGGATGCCGCTGCTCTACCGGCTCGGCGACGACTTCATGCCCACCGGGCCCAGCGAGTACCTCGACCCCGAAGCCGCCGCCGAGGCGGCCGCCGCCGTGGCGAACCAGGGCAAGCGCTGACCAGCTGAGGGGCCGGGCGGTCTCACCCCGCGAGCCGGGATGGGGCCGACTCTCAGTAGCTCGGCTCGAGGTCGAGCAGGGCCCGCCCCCGGGGCGGCACCGCCGAGTACGTCCGCCGACCCCGGGCGTCCCAGAGGACGAGCCGGTAGCTGTTGGAGTCCTGGCCGTTGACGATGGGCACGATGGCGGTGTCCCCCTTGAGCGGGACGACCTTCGACACCGGGTACCCCGCCGGCGCGACCGCGAGGAGCTGGCACCGCGCGGCCCCGGGCGCCACGACGAGGTAGCGCATCGTCCGGGGCGGCACGAGGTCGAGCCGCCGGACCAGGGGCTGGTCCGCGTCGGCGGCCGGCAGCACGGCTGACGGCCCGTACGTCGTCGAGCGCCCCGAGCGACCGTCGTCGGCGACGACGAGCGTCCGCACCAGCCCTCGGTCGGGGGTGGTCGTGTGCACGACCTGGACCCGGCCGTCCCCGCCGGTCGCGGAGAGGGCCTCGGCGTCGAAGACGCTGCCGGCGACCGGGGAGTCGACGACGACGCGGGAGACCAGCTGTTCCTGCGGCACCCCGGTGGCCGACGCGACGAGCTCGGCGGCGACCTCGGCGGCAGACGGTCGGGGCGGCGACGACGCGCTCCACGAGCGGGCACCGGGGATCGGGCCGTCGTAGCCACTGCACTGGATGCGGGCCGCCGCGCCCAGGGGCGCGGACAGGGGGCGGCTCCCGATGCCGCCGCGCATCCGGATGAGCGTCCACGTCCGCTCGACGCTGCCGTTGACCGTCGGGTGGACGACCGGCGACCACGTCGCGGCGGCGACGGTCGGGCGCGAGAGGACGAGCAGGACCCCGCCCGGCATGGCGGCGTATCCCGTGTCCGGCGCCGCCCCAGCGGTCGCTGCAGCCTCCGGCACCGCGACGGCGACGACGTCGGGCGCTACCTCGATGCGATCCAGCCCGAGCTCGACGGGCTCGAGCCCCTCCGCGGGCATGCCGGGGGCCCCGGACCAGGCCCGGATGACGGTGCCGAGCGCCGCGCCCCCCGAACCACGGAGCCCGGTGCCCTCCGTGCCGGAACCGCCGACCCCCTGGACGACCGTGGCGACGACGACCCGCACCCCCTCGACGTCGTCCGCGAAGACGAGCCGGCCACCCGCGCCGAGGTCCCGGATGACGAGCGCCTGGATGCCGCTGTCGCCCGCGAGCTCCCCCCGTGGGGGCCACTGGCTCGTCAGGCCCCATACCGGGTCGGAGGCAGCGACGCCGCGCGCTGTGCCGCTGGTCGGTGCGGCCGCGGCGGCGTCGGCAGCGCCTTCGCCTCCGGCCACGGCGTCGCGGAGCAGCCAGGACACGGCCCCGCCGGCGGCGAGGACGGCGGCGCCCCCGACGAGCACGGTCCGCCGCCGGACCCGCCGGGCCCGGTCGGCGACGAGGGCGGCCGGGTCCGGGGGGTCGGGCTGCGCCGCTGCCAGCGCGTCGACGACGTCGGCGACGTCGCGCTCGAGGCGCCAGTCCGCGGGGGAGAGCCCGTCGGCGGCGAGGGCCTCGCGGTGGGCCGCGAGGAACCGGCCCCGGGCGTCGCGGAGCCCGCCGGTGAGCCTGGCGACCGGGAGACCCGCGGCCTGCGCGAGGCCGGCCACCTCGTCCTCGGGTGAGCCCCACACCGCCCCGGCCGCGAGGGCGGCCCGGACGAGCGGCTCCTCCCCGCGCAGCGCCGCGAGCAGGGCCGCCGGCACCGCAGACGCCGGCTCGTCGACATCCCCGGGGATCAGCGCGGGCGTGGTCGGGGCCGGGACCCCGAGGGCGTCTGGTGGCGGAGCGGCATCCGGGCCGAGGCGGGCGATGCGTCGGAGGAGCTCGACCCGGGCGGCGCGGGTCGGCGCGCCCTCGTCGACGGTGGCCTCCCAGCGCTCGCCGAGCGAGGCGAGGGCGGAGGTCGTCAGCTCGCGGGCCAGTCGCGGTGCGAGGGTGGCGGCGATGGCCACGGCTTCGAGGTCGGGCCACCGGGCCGCGACGAAGCCGGCGAAGTCGTCGTCGACCGCGAGCGTCACCACCTCAGTCTCACCCGACCGGCCCTCGGGGGACAGGGCCGGCGCCCGTCGATGTCCAAGGTTGCCCCCGCCGCACCCACTCACCAGCCCCACCCCACCCGTTCATCCCGCCAGCTCGGCCCGGCCCACCCAGCCCCATCCCTCCGACTTCTTGCTCCCTCGGCCGGTCGACCCACCCCTTCTGGGGTGTTTCGACCGGCCGAAGTCGCAAGGAGTGGGGGACGGAGGGGCGGCGGTCGGCCTGGGCCCCCTGCCCGGTGGCCGTCAGCGGGTGGTCGCGTCCTCGGTGTCCTCGTGGCTGCCCTCGGTGTCGGGGCCCCACTCCCCGGTGACGATCCACACGACGCGCTCGGCGACCGAGACCGCGTGGTCGGCGAACCGCTCGTAGTACCGGCCGAGGAGGGTGATGTCGACCGCCATCTCGGTGCCGTGCGGCCAGCCACCGCTGGTCACCGTGGCGAAGAGGTGCCGGTGCAGCTCGTCCATCGCGTCGTCGTCACGGGCGATCTCGCGGGCCGCCTCGACGTCGCGCGCCGCGATGACCGACCCGGCCTTCTCGACGATCCGCTCCGCCACCTGCCCCATCTCGCGGAACGTCGACCGCAGCTCGGGCGGCACCGCCGACTCGGGGTAGCGCAGCCGGGCGACCTTCGCGACGTGCCGGGCGAGGTCGCCCATCCGCTCGATGTCGCTGCTCATCCGCATGCTCGTCACGACGACGCGCAGGTCGGTCGCGACCGGTTGCTGGAGCGCGAGGAGGTCGAAGGACATCAGGTCCAGCGCCTCACGCCGGGCGTCGAGCTCGGCGTCGGCGGTGATGACCGAGTCGGCGAGGTGGATGTCGGCGTCGAGGAGCGCGGTCGTGGCCCGCGTCATCGCCGAGGCCGCGAGGTGGGTCATCTCCACGAGGCTCTCGGCGATCCGGTCGAGCTCCTCGTGGTAGGCCTTGCGCATCACGGTGGGGGTCCTCCGCTGGGGGTCGGTGTCGTCGCAGCGGGAACTGTCGCACCCGGCGGTGAACCGAAGGCGCCCCCGAGGTGAACATTGCGGATGCCACCAGCGCGGCCGGCGCGCGGGGCGGCGTCCGCGCCGGTCCGGCCACCGTACGCTGGAACGCGTGGATGCGACGATCGCTGCGGTGCTCGGCGGGGCCGTCGGCCTCGTCATCGGCGCCGTGGCCGTCACCGCGACCCGCTGGTCCGAGCGCAGCCTGCGCGCCGAGCCGGTCGTCGAGGAGCCGCCGCTGCCCCGGGGGGTCGGTGACGTCCTCTCCGTCCTGCGCTCCATCGCCGTCGTCGTCGACGGCTCCGACGCCGTCGTCAACACCTCGGCGAGCGCGGTGAGCTACGGTCTGGTCCGGCATGGCGAGCTCGTGCACCAGGAGCTGCGCCACCTCGCCCGCCAGGTCCGCCGCGACGGGATCATCCGGGAGGCCGAGCTCGAGCTCTCCCGCGGCCCGAACCCGGAGGCGAGCGTCGTCATGGGGGTCCGGGTCGCGCCGCTCGGCGTCTCCCACGTGCTCATCCTCGCCGAGGACCACACCCACGCACGCCGGGTGGAGGAGGTGCGGCGCGACTTCGTCGCCAACGTCTCCCACGAGCTGAAGACACCGGTCGGGGGGATCTCGCTGCTCGCCGAGGCGGTGCTCGACGCCAAGGACGACCCGGAGGCCGTCGCCCGCTTCGCCGAGCGGATCCGCGTCGAGTCCACCCGCCTCGGCCGGCTCGTCCAGGAGATCGTCGACCTGTCCCGGCTCCAGGTGGCCGACACCCTCCACGAGCCCGAGCTCGTCGACGTCGGCGCCGTCGTCGCCGAGGCCGTCGACCGGCTCCGCGTCGCCGCCGAGGCCCGGTCGATCGACCTCGTCGTCGCCACCGACGGCGACCTCAAGGTCTTCGGCGACGCCGAGCTGCTCGTCACGGCGGTCGCGAACCTCGTCTCCAACGCCGTCAACTACTCCGACGGCGGCACCCGGGTCGGGATCGGCGCGCGCCGGGTCGGCGACCTCGTCGAGGTGGCGGTCAGCGACCAGGGCCAGGGCATCCCGGTGGCCGAGCAGGAGCGCATCTTCGAGCGGTTCTACCGCGTCGACGCCGCCCGCTCCCGGGCCACCGGCGGCACCGGCCTGGGCCTGGCCATCGTCAAGCACATCTGCGCGAACCACGGCGGGGACGTCACCGTGTGGAGCGAGGAGGGCCGCGGCTCGACGTTCACGATGAGGCTCCCCGCGGCGGCGGTCCGCCTCACCGACGAGGTTGCGGCAGAACCCGACCCCGACACCGGGGCGGTCACCCGAGAAGAGAGCACGGCATGACGCGCATCCTGATCGTCGAGGACGAGGAGTCGTTCTCGGACCCCCTCTCCTACCTGCTGAGCAAGGAGGGGTACGAGGTCTCGGTCGCCGACAACGGCAACGATGCGCTCACCCAGTTCGACTCCGCCGGAGCCGATCTCGTCCTCCTCGACCTCATGCTCCCCGGCCTCTCGGGCGTCGACGTCTGCCGGGCGCTGCGCCAGCGGTCCAACGTCCCGGTCATCATGCTCACGGCCAAGGACAGCGAGATCGACAAGGTCGTCGGGCTCGAGCTCGGGGCCGACGACTACGTGACCAAGCCGTACTCCTCCCGCGAGCTGCTCGCCCGCATCAAGGCGGTCCTGCGCCGGCTCTCCGAGCCCGAGGAGCTGCTGCCGACGACGCTCGAGGCGGGACCGGTCCGGATGGATGTCGAGCGCCACGTCGTCACGGTCCGCGGCGAGCAGGTCTCGTTCCCGCTCAAGGAGTTCGAGCTGCTCGAGCTGCTGCTGCGGAACACCGGGCGGGTGCTCACCCGGGCGCAGCTCATCGACAGGGTGTGGGGGAGCGACTACGTCGGCGACACCAAGACCCTCGACGTCCACATCAAGCGGCTCCGCGCGAAGGTCGAGTCCGACCCCGGCGCGCCGGTCCACATCCTCACGGTGCGAGGGCTGGGCTACAAGTTCGAGGCCTGACCCGCCCGAGGCGGCCAGCGGCCGCGGCCCCTCCGGGCCGGCTCAGCCGGAGCTGCCGACGAGCCCCTCGTAGAACCGGTTGTCGAGCAGGACCGGGACGAGGACGACGTTCTGCCCGGCCTCGGCCGTGGTGATCGTCATGTTCACCATCGAGCCGGCGGGCACCGGCAGGCTGCTGATCTCGACCTTCCGGCTCTCGTCGGTGATGGTGTCGCCGGAGTTGGCCGGGACGGCGGTCGAGGTGCTGGCCTGCGCGCCACCCTGGATGCCGAAGCTGACGTCGACGGCCTTCGAGCTCTCGTTGACGACCTGCCCGACGACGACGCCGGGGCCCCCGGCGGCGCCGGTGACGATGGCGAGGTTGCGCAGGGAGAGTCCGGGCATGGTGAAGGGCACGCCCTCCGCCGGGATGTACGGCTCGTCCGTCTGCACCGGCGAGAAGACGGCGCACCCGGAGGCGAGGAGCGTGGCCGCCGCGACGGCGGAGAGGCGCAGGGCGGTGGCGGCTCGGTTCGTCACGCCGCACAGGATAGCGGGGCCCCGGCCGCTCCGTCCGGACGGAGCGTCAGCGGGCGCCACCGGGCTCCTCACCACCGGCGCGCCCGCGCCGCCCGCGTACGCGCGAAGCACGGCCGGACGGGTTCTGTCAAGCCCCAAAATGCCTCCCGTGGAGCGGTTTCGACCGGGCTGACCTGCGCAAACATCGCCAGCGAGCATTCGTCCCCGTCGGCGCGGCGTGCTATCCTTGCACTCGCGAAAGGGGACAACAACACATGGTTTTCAAGGTCGGCGAAACGGTCGTGTACCCCCACCACGGGGCTGCGCGCATCGAGGAGATCAACACCCGCACGATCCGCGGAGAGGAGAAGCTCTACCTCAAGCTGAAGGTCGCCCAGGGTGACCTCGTCATCGAGGTTCCCGCCGAGAACTGCGACCTCGTCGGCGTCCGCGACGTCGTCGACAAGGAAGGCCTCGACAAGGTCTTCGAGGTCCTCCGCACCCCGTACGCCGAGGAGCCGACCAACTGGTCCCGCCGCTTCAAGGCCAACCTCGAGAAGCTCGCCTCCGGCGACGTCATCAAGGTCGCCGAGGTCGTCCGCGACCTGTGGCGCCGCGACAAGGACCGCGGCCTCTCCGCCGGTGAGAAGCGGATGCTCGCCAAGGCCCGCCAGATCCTCGTGTCCGAGCTCGCGCTCGCCGAGAAGACCGACGAGGACAAGGCCGAGTCCATCCTCGACGAGGTCCTCGCGTCCTGATCCCCGGCCGCCGCGGCGGCCCGCCACCGACGTGACCGACGACGCCGACACCACCACTCGTGGTGTCGGCGTCGTCGTCGTCGCGGCGGGGTCCGGCTCACGGCTCGGCGCCGGTGTGCCCAAGGCCTTCGCGCACCTCGCCGGCCGCCCGCTCCTCGGTCACGCCCTCGACACCGTCGCGCGGGTCCCCGGGCTCCGCTCGCTCGTCGTCGTCGTCCCGGCGGACCTCGCCGACGTCAGCGGTCCGGCCTGGGCGGGGGTGACGCTGCCCCCGTCGGGGCGGGTCGTCGCCGGCGGCCCCGAGCGCAGCGAGTCGGTCGCCGCCGGGCTGGCCGCCCTCGACGGCGGATGCGACGTCGTCCTCGTCCACGACGCCGCCCGGTGCCTCACCCCGCTCGAGGTCTTCGAGCGCGTCGTCGATGCAGTGCGGGCCGGGACCGCCGACACCGCGGGCGCCGTCCCGGGCCTGCCCGTCGTCGACACCGTCAAGACCGTGGACGCCCACGGCGTCATCACGGGGAGCCCCGCGCGCGACGCTCTCCGAGCCGTCCAGACGCCGCAGGGCTTCCGGCGCGAGGTCCTCGAGGCCGCCTACCGCAGCGGCCAGGTCGCGACCGACGACGCTGCGCTCGTCGAGCGCATCGGCCACAAGGTCCTCGTCGTCGAGGGCGACCCGCGCGCATTCAAGGTGACCACCCCGGCGGACCTCGAGCACGCCGAGCGGCTGCTTGCCACGGGGCCCTAGGCTCGGCGACGTGACGGGTCTGCCGCGGGTCGGGATCGGGGTCGACGTGCACGCCTTCGCGCCCGAGGGCTCCGAGCGGGAGCTGTGGGTGGCCGGCCTGCTGTGGCCGGGGGAGCGGGGGCTCGAGGGCCACTCCGACGCCGACGTCGCCGCCCACGCCGCGTGCGACGCCCTCTTCTCGGCTGCCGGGATCGGCGACCTCGGGGCCCACTTCGGCACGTCACGGCCCGAGCTCGCCGGGGCCTCCGGGTGCACGCTGCTCGCGGAGGCGGCCCGGCTCGTCCGCGAGGCCGGCTTCGAGATCGGCAACGTGGCGGTCCAGGTCGTCGGCAACCGGCCCAAGGTGGGTGCCCGCCGCGCCGAGGCGGAGGCCGCCCTCTCGGCGGCTGCCGGCGCCCCGGTGTCGGTGAGCGGGACGACGACCGACGGCCTCGGGC
>DASSQJ010000309.1:0-3421 GCA_035702545.1 Phycicoccus sp. | reverse complement strand
CCGTCGGTGATGCCGGTCGCGGCGAAGAAGACGTCGTCGGAGGAGACCAGGTCGTCGGTGGTGAGCACCTGCGACAGGTCGTGCCCGGCGTCGATCGCCTTCTGCCGCTCCTCGTCGTCCTTGGGCCAGAGGCGGCCCTGGATGACCCCGCCCATGCACTTGATGGCGCACGCGGTGATGATCCCCTCGGGTGTGCCACCGATGCCGAGGAGCAGGTCGATCCCCGAGGTCTCGCGTGCCGCGGCGATCGCCCCGGCGACGTCGCCGTCGGAGATGAACCGGATCCGCGCCCCGGCGTCGCGCACCTCACGGGCGAGCCGCTCGTGCCGCGGTCGGTCGAGCATGACGACGGTGACGTCCTCGGGCTGCTCGCGCTTGACCTTGGCGATGCGGCGGACGTTCTCGGCGACCGGGAGGCGGATGTCGACGACGTCGGCGACCTCGGGGCCGGCGACGAGCTTGTCCATGTAGAAGACCGCGCTCGGGTCGTACATGCCGCCCCGGTCGGTGACGGCCAGGACCGCGATGGCTCCCGGCATCCCCTTGGCGGTGAGGGTGGTCCCGTCGATGGGGTCGACCGCCACGTCGACCTCGGGCCCCGTCCCGTTGCCGACCCGCTCGCCGTTGAAGAGCATCGGGGCGGCGTCCTTCTCGCCCTCGCCGATGACGACGACGCCCTGCATCTCGACCGTCGCGATGAGGCTGCGCATCGCCTCGACCGCGGCGCCGTCGGCCCGGTTCTTGTCGCCGCGACCGACCCAGCGGCCGGCCGCCATCGCAGCGGCCTCGGTCACCCGAACGAGCTCGAGCGCGAGGTTGCGGTCGGGGTACAGGGCGCGGGGTGCCTCGGGCATGGGCTCCTGGTCCTCGTGGCGTCGTCCGTGACGGGCTGGTGGGATGTCCAACCCTATCGTCGGGACGATTCGCCCTCCGGCCGGGGCGTCGGGGACGATGGGGTCGTGAGCACGCCCGCCCCGCCGCAGCCGAGCCGGTACTCGTTGGGTTCGACGAAGAACCTCCTGTACTCGCTGCTCGCCGTCGTGGGGATCATGGTCCTGCTCGTCCTCCTCGTCCCCCGCGTCAACTCGATCAGCGGTCCGCCGGTCGACATCCACGCCTCCGCGGTGGCGGTCCAGCAGGAGTCGGGCTGGCCCATCGTCGAGGCCAAGGGCCTGCCCGAGGGGTGGTCGGCGACGTCGGCCCGCTACGTCCGCGCGACGGGCGACTTCATGACGTGGCACGCGGGCTACCAGACGCCCTCCGGCACGTACGTCGCCGTCGAGCAGACGATGAACCCGACGCAGGCATGGATCGAGGCGCAGACGAACCGGGCGCCGACCGAGGGCCGGATGGAGGTCGCGGGCAAGTCGTGGGCCAAGCTCGTCCGCGACACCAAGACCCAGAACAGCCTGCTCTACCACCCGGACGACCCGAACGAGCTGACGACCCTCGTCACCGGCACGGCGACCTTCGAGGACATGGCCTTCTTCATCGAGCACCTCCAGCCGGTCGCCGGCTGAGGCGGTGGACGAGCGCCTCGACCCCGGCTGATCGCCGCTGTGCCCCAACGGCCGGGCCGCCGCACCTCCGCATGCTGCAGCGTGGCGGCTAAGGGCGCCGCTCCACCCGTGCCGCAACCACTCCGCCGAGGAGCGCGCCGACGACCGGTGCCACGAAGGAGCCCAGGAAGCCGACGAAGAAGTACTCAGCTTCGTCCATGCGGGTTCGGGCGCCGTTGACCAGATCGGCCGCGACGGTGCCGACGATCAGGCCGAACGCCGCCCCGAAGAAGACCCCACAGGCGATGGCAACCGTGCGTCTCACGATGTCCTCCCCTTGTAGGCGGAGCAGCCTACGCGCGACGAGAACGGCGGTCGGGGTCCTTCCAGCACCACCCGGGCGACCCCGGCGGGCAACCCCACGTGTGTCGACTGTCTCGTCAGAAGGGGGGCGTCGGGTTGTGCTCGGGGGCCCGCTCCAGCTCGGGAGGTCGCTCGGGTTCGGGGGTGGCATTGGGGGGCGGGTGGAGGCGGTGGGCGGGTTCGGTGACGCGGGTCCGGCCGGTGGTGGAGGTCCAGGTGATGGTGCCGTCGGGGTCGAGGCGGTAGCGCCACTTGCCGTGCTGCTTCATCCGGTGGTGGCGTCGGCAGAGGCCGGCGAGGTTGACCGGGGCGGTGGGCCCGTCGGGCCAGGGCCGGGTGTGGTCGAGGTCGAGGTGGTCGGCGCGGCGGGTGCAGCCCCACATCCGGCAGGTGCCGTCGCGGGTGGTGACGAACTCGCGCAGCGCCTTCGGGGGCCGGTAGGCGGCGGCGGTGGTCGAGGCGAGGGTGCCGGTCTCCGCGTCGAGGAGGGCGCGGGTGAGGTCCAGGGGGAGGGAGCGGAGCATCCCGGCGAGGACGGGGGCGGGGATGACCCCGTGGCCGGGCAGGTCGCACCCGGAGACGGCCAGGCCGGGGCGGACCGGGGCCTGGCCGGTGAACCGGGGGTCGGCCGGGAGGTCGACGGGGGCGCCACCGGCGGGGTGGTCCACGGGCGGGACGTGCACCCAGGAGAGCTCCTCGCGGGAGGCGGGGGTCAGGTCGGCCAGGCGGGTCTGCTGCCCGGTGACGGCGTCGACGACGGTCTCGTCGTCGTCGCGCTCGACCCGCACCCACTGCCCGCCCGCGGCGTCGGGGTCGGTGGCGGGGGACGCGGCGCCGGTGAGGACGGGGACGCCGAGGGTGACCTTCGCGGCGACCGTGACGTCCGAGAGGACCAGGTCGGCGAGGGCGTCGGCGCGGGCCTCGGACAGGGTCAGGTCGGGGTCGCCGCCCTGGTGCTCCTCGGCGAGGGCCTCCACGGCGGCCCACATCGCGGCGGAGGTCTCGGTCGGCAGCAGGCCCCACCACTGGGCCAGTCCGTCCTGCCCGGCGCGGACCTCGACGGTCCGGCCGCGGCGGGTGCGGGCCTGCTCGGCCGCGACCTGGTCCGCGGCCACGGCGGCGGCGGCCTGCCGGGCCGCGCCGGCGACCCGGGCGGGGTCCATCGCGGCCAGCCGGGGCGCCAACCGGGAGTCGACCTCGGCGCACGCGCCGGGGTCCAGGCCGGCGCACGCGTCGACGACCTTGTGCGCCGACGCCGCGGGCAGCGCCCCGGCCAGGACCAGGTCGCGGGTGCGGGGGAAGCGCGCGGCCAGGGCGGCGCCGAGCGCGACCTTCCGCCCCGCGAGGCCCTCCGTGACGCCGGCGGCCAGGGACAGCTCGGCCGCCGCCATCGCGTCGACGAACCCGACCTCGTGGACCCGGTCCACCGGCCCCGCCGAGGTCAGCGTCGTCTCCACCCGCGCGCCCCACGCCGCCGCGGCCCCCTGCGCACCCTCCGCCGCGTTGACCAGCGCCTGCAGCTCCCCGGCCAGCTCGAAGGCCTCCTCGGCAGACAGCGA
>DASSQJ010000308.1:0-4459 GCA_035702545.1 Phycicoccus sp. | reverse complement strand
GGCAAGCTCGCCGACCCGGGCGCAGCGACGACGCCCCTTCCCGGCGGGCGCCTCGCCGCGGCCGTGCCCGTCACGGGTGTCCCTCCGGCGGGGACGTGGGCCTACCTCCAGACGCAGCCCGGGTCCTCGGCCCCGGTCACCTACGACCCGTGCCGCCCCATCCACTACGTCGTCCGCGACCACGAGGGCGCCGGCTCCCGCGGGGTCGAGGTCGTCCACGACGCCGTCGCCGCCGTCAGCGCGGCCACCGGGCTCGTCTTCGTCGACGACGGGATGACGGACGAGGCGCCCTCGCCGAACCGACCCGCCAGCATCCCCGGGCGCTACTCCGCGCGTTGGGCTCCGGTGCTCATCGCGTGGAGCGACCCCGACGAGTACCCCGCGCTGGCGGGGAAGACCGCCGGCCTCGGTGGCTCGGTGTCCGTGCGCGAGCCGGGTGGGCGCGCCGGGTACGTGTCCGGCCAGATCGCCCTCGACACCCCCGACCTCGCCCCGGACCTCGGCTTCCTCGGGCGCCGTGACCTCGTCACCGCCATCGTCATGCACGAGCTCGGGCACGTCGTCGGCGCCGACCACGCGCCGGACGGCTCCCAGCTGATGTCGGCGGAGAACACCGGCCGGACCGACTGGAACGACGGCGACCGGTACGTCCTCGCCACCCTCGGCCAGGGCCGGTGCGGCTCGGGACCGTGACGGCGGAGCGTCCCGGCGGCCTCAGGGCCGGGTCAGCTGGACCACGCTGTCGACGACGAGGGCCCGGACCCGGGGCCCCAGCGTTCCGGGGTCACCCTCGCCGTGGACCTCGCGCTCCTGGCTGACGACCCGTGCGTCGCCGAGCCCCACGGAGAAGGCCCGCGTGACGTCGACGGGGTCGATGGCGCCGTCCGCGAAGGTGTCGACGCTCCGCAGGTCGGCGGTCATCGTCCCCTGCGGGTCGCGGGTCGTGAGGTAGCTGCTCGTCGGCTCGGCCGGAACGGCGAGGCCCACGAGGCGGTTGGCGTTGACGCCCACCTCGACGTAGGTGCTCGTCCGCGTCGAGTCCACGTCGGGCCACGGGCTGTACGCCCGGAGGAACTCGGCGGCGCCGTCGCCGAGGACGTCCCCGGCGACCGCGCCGAGCCAGTCGCCGTCCCAGAGGACCGCAGCGGCGACGGGCGGCGGGGCGTCGGCGGAGAAGCAGGGGGCGAATAGCCCCGGCGAGGTGAGGACGGCCATCGCCGCGGCGTTCGCACCCGTGCCGTGCCCGACGACGACGAGGGGCCGGGCCGGCGTGCCAGTCCCCGGACCGGCCTGCTGCGCGACGACGGCCAGCGCACAGGCGACCTCGGCCGTGGTCTGCTCGGTCTGGGCGACGACGTCCGCGAGCGGGCGGCCGGCCAGGGTCGTCAGCGCCGGGCTCGCGACGCCCCAGGTGACGAGGGCCGCCGCGACGCCGCGGGCGGCCAACGCTCGGGCCAGGGCGACGTAGTCCGGGGCCGCAGGGTCGGCGGTGCCGTCCGGGACGATGACGGCGACCGGCGGCTCCCCCGCGTCCGCGGGGACGTAGAGGTCGAGCGTGGGGTCGCGCCAGCCGACGGGCCCGGCGGCGTACCGGACGTCCGAGGTGACGAGCACCGGGCCGGACGTCGTCGCCGGCGGTGACTCGTCGGCGGGCTGCGAGGGGAGCGAGCATCCACCGAGCAGCAGGGAGAGGCCCGCCAGCACCCGGAGGCCGCGAGCCGCGGGGCGCCTCAGGCGGTGGCGCTGCGCCCCTGCCACCACTGCCACACCGCGGTGACGACGACCGCGCCGGCGATGGACCCGATGATGCCGCTCGGCCGCAGCGCGAGGCCGTCACCGGCCACGAGGCTCGAGACCAGACCGCCGACGAAGGAGCCGATGAGGCCCGCGGCGAACGCCATCGGCCAGTTGACCCGCCCGTCCTTCCGACCGAGGAGGAGCTGGGCGGCGGCACCGACGATCATGCCGAAGAGGATGATCCCGAGGATGAGCATGCCCGCAGCG
This sequence comes from Phycicoccus sp., assembly GCA_035702545.1. Lineage (GTDB taxonomy): Bacteria > Actinomycetota > Actinomycetes > Actinomycetales > Dermatophilaceae > DASSQJ01. Next base: position 2,455 of record DASSQJ010000308.1, on the reverse strand, counting down.
TAGAGGACGGGTCCGGGAGCGTTCCCTCACACCCGTCCGCCGCGCGGGGGGTGGCGCGGTTCACTGGTGGGGAGGCGCCTGTCGCGCCGGGCGGCGGGCTGCGTACGCAAGGGAGATGGACGATGGCCACCGTCGAGGTCACCGGGCTGCGGAAGGTCTACGGGGAGGTGGCCGCGGTCGACGGCCTCGACCTCACCGTCGAGGCCGGTGAGGTGGTCGCCCTCCTCGGGCCGAACGGCGCGGGGAAGACGACGACGGTCGAGGTGCTCGAGGGTTACCGCGACCGGGACGCCGGGGAGGTGTCCGTCCTCGGTGTGGACCCGCAGACCGGCGGCCGTGGCTTCCGCGACCGGATCGGCGTGGTCCTCCAGGAGGCCGGCTTCGAGGAGAACTTCACCCCCCGCGAGCTGCTCCGGCTGCACGCGGCGTACTACAGCCACCCGCGGCCCGTCGAGGACGTCATCGGCCTCACCGGGCTCGAGGAGAAGGCGGACGCCCGGGTGCGGACGCTCTCGGGCGGCCAGAAGCGCCGGCTCGACCTGGCCCTCGGCATCATCGGGAGCCCGGAGCTGCTCTTCCTCGACGAGCCGACGACGGGCTTCGACCCCTCCGCACGGCGTCGGGCCTGGGACCTCGTCGAGGGCCTGCGCAACCTCGGCGCGACGATCCTGCTCACCACCCACTACCTCGACGAGGCCGAGCACCTCGCCGACCGGGTCGTCGTCATCGACCACGGACGGGTCCTCGCCCAGGGCACGCCGGAGGAGCTCGCGGCGACCGCAGGGGCCGACACGGTCATCTCGTTCCGGGTGCCCGGTGGGCTGGCCACCGAGGATCTTCCCGACCTCGGCCGGGAGCGCCGGGTCGCCGGTGGCGTCGTCGAGGTGAGGACGGCGACGCCGACGGCCGACGTCGCGACGCTCGCCGCGTGGGCGGTCGGGCGCGGGCTCGAGCTCGAGGGCCTGGCCCTGGGCCGGCCGAGCCTCGAGGACGTCTACCTCGACCTCGTCGGGGAGCCGGAGCGATGAGCCTGCTGTGGGCCCAGACCCGGCACGAGGTCGTGAGCCTCGCCCGGGTCCCGATCACCCTCATCCTCAGCGTCGGCCTGCCCCTCGTCTTCTTCATGATCCTGTCGGCGCTCATCGGCAACGAGGTACTCGACCCCGCCACGGGTGTCCGCCTCGTCCAGTACCTCGCCCCCGGCATGGCCGCGTTCGGCGTCGTCATGGCGACCTTCTCGTTCCTCGCCGTCGGGGTCGCCGAGGCGCGGGGCACGGGCGTCATCAAGCGGCAGACCGGGACGCCGGTGCCCCGGTGGGTGCTCATCGGGGGCCGGATGGGGGCGGCGCTGGTCCTCGGCCTGGTCGCGACGGGCCTCGTCCTCGGCGCCGGGGTGCTCTTCTACGACCTCCAGGTGCCGCCGCGCTCCCTCGGGGCGCTCGTCGTCACCCTCGTCGTCGCCTCGCTGTCCTTCAGCGCCCTCGGGCTCGCTCTGGCCCTCGCGCTGCCGTCGATGCAGGTGACGCTCGCGGTGACCAACGGCATCGTCATCCCGCTCGCGTTCATCTCGGACATGTTCATGGTCGGGACGACGATGCCCGACTGGCTGGGGGCGATCGGCTGGCTCTTCCCGCTGCGCCACCTCAGCGCCGCGCTCACCGCGGTGCTCGACCCGTACGGGAGCGGGGCCGGCTTCTCCTGGGACCATCTCGCCGTCATCCTCCTCTGGGGGCTCGCCGGCGCGGTCGCGGCCGTGGCGCTGCTGCGCCGGGAGCGCGACCGGTCCGGTGCCGCCGCGAGGTCGCGGACCGCTGCAGGGGTAGGGGCGCACGCCGCCGACCGGTCGCCGCGGAACGCCGGGACGCCGTCGCGGGGGGCACTGGCCCGGGCCCAGGTCCGGCACACCCAGTCGGTCCTGTGGCGGGACTGGTCCGCCGTGTTCTTCGCCGTGGCCTTCCCGGTGGCGCTCGTGGCGATCATCCCGTCGCTCAACGGCGGCGGGGACGTCACCCTCGACGGCGGGCAGCCCCTCGGGACCTTCTACGCCGCGACGATGGCGGTGTACGGGGCGGCGGTCACCGCCTACGTCAACATGCCGCAGGGGCTCGCCGAGGAGCGCGACCGCGGGGTGCTCAAGCGGGTCCGGGGCACGCCGTTGCCCGCCCCGGCGCTGCTCGCCGGCCGGGTCGTCGGGGCGGTCGGGGTCGCCCTCGTCACGGCCGCCGCCATCGTCGTGCTCACCGTCGTCGCCTACCGCCCGGACTACCCGCCCGGCCTGCCCGCTGCCGCGCTCACCCTCGTCGTCGCGACGGTGTGCTTCGCGGTCCTCGGCCTCGCCGTGATGTCGGTCGTCCGCTCCGCCCAGGCCGTCGTCGGCGTGACGCTCGGCACCCTTCTCCCGCTCGCGTTCGTCTCCGACGTCTTCGTCGTCGGGGCGCAGTTCCCGGCGGCGATC
>DASSQJ010000307.1:0-10638 GCA_035702545.1 Phycicoccus sp. | reverse complement strand
AGCGCTCCGAGGCGGCCCGCCGCCGGCTGACCGACGAGATCGCCCACGAGCTGCGCACGCCGCTGACCGCCCTCCAGGCCGGGCTCGAGGAGCTCCGGGACGGCCTCGTCGCGGCCGACCACGAGATCCTCGCCGGGCTCCACGACCAGGCGACCCGGCTGGGGCGCGTCATCGAGGACCTGTCCCAGCTCGCGGCCGCCGAGTCGGAGGGCCTGGTCCTCTCCGGGGCCGACGTCGACCTGGGCCGGCTGGTGGACCTCGCTGTCCTCGCGCGCGAGGGCCCGATGGCCGTTGCCGGGCTCGGAGTGGTGCGGGAGATCGACCAGCACGTCGTGGTCCGTGGGGACGCCGACCGGCTGCACCAGGTGACCGGCAACCTCCTCGGGAACAGCGCCCGGTACTGCCGGCCCGGCGACTGGGTCACGGTCCGCGTCCGCGCCGAGGGGGGCCACGGAGTGCTCGAGGTGGAGGACACCGGCCCTGGCTTCGGTGCCGACGGACTGGAGCACGCCTTCGACCGCAGCTGGCGCGGGTCGACCGCCCGCGGGACGACCGGCTCGGGCCTGGGCCTCGCGATCGTGCGCGCGCTCGTCGTGGCCCAGGGCGGCACGGTCGAGCTCGGGCCGGTTGCCGGTGGCGGCGCCGTCGTTCGCATCCGGCTCCCCCTGGCCCCCGCCTGCCGCCGCGAGGGCGCCGTCACGGGGGGCTCGGAGATCGCCGTACCCTGAAGGGGTGAGCGGAGCGACCCGCCGGCGGAGGCGCCCGGAGCCGATGTGCCCCGTCCGGGTGGGGGAGCACTGCACCCTCTGCGTCCCCGGCGCCACCGGCCCGCAGGACTGCGGCCTGGTCTACCTCGTCATGGACGACGAGGAACTCCGCGAGGCGCTCGCCGAGAACCGGCGGGCCCACCGCGCCGCGGTCGCCGACTGACGTCGGGCGGCGATCTCGCCGCTCAGTTCGACGTGCCCGAGTAGACCACGGAGTCGCAGGTGAAGCCCTCGCCGAAGGGATCGGCGTAGGGGCTGATCGTGTAGGTGAAGGTGCTGCCCTCGAGGCGGACGACGAGGTCGCCGGCTGCGGTCTTCGTCGTCGCCGAGAAGGTCGCAGCGTCGTCGGCCAGCCGGGCCAACTGGGTCGTGTACGCCACGTGGGGAACACCGTCGACGTCGATGACGAACCGAGCGGTCACCGTCGCGGCATGGACGTTGACCCGCCAGGACCCCGTCACGTCGCCGACGTGCGGCGTGAAGTCCTGGCCGTCCTTCGTGCAGGTGTCGTAGGTGCGCGCGTCGAAGGTGCCGCGGTAGTTGACCCCACTGTCGGCCGCGACGGCCGGGGAGGCGGCCCCGGCGACGGCAACAATGGTGGCTGCGGCGGCGGTGCTCAGTGCTGTCCTGCGCTTCATGACGGGTCCCTGCCTTGTTCAGGTGGCGCGGGACGCGGGTCACGTCCCGCTGTGCCGCATCCAGCGTAGGAACGCGCGGTGCCACTGGATCCGTGGTGTGACCGACGAGAAACGCACACAGGGCGAACCCCTGTGGGTCCGCCCTGTTGGCGATGTCCGGAGACATCGGGATGGGTGCGCAAGGGGGGATTTGAACCCCCACGCCCGTAAGGACACTGCCACCTGAAGACAGCGCGTCTGCCGTTCCGCCACTTGCGCGTGACGCTCGCGTGAGCCGTATCAGTGTGCCCGATCGACCCCGGATCGGACAAAGCGGGGTCACGGCCCGGCGCCGGCCCCAGCGAGGCGGCCCCGTCAGGAGCAGGCGGGGGCCTCCGCCGCCGGAGGGGGCTGGACGCCACGGTTGCCGCGCGGCTTGAGGCGGACCCCGGGGAGCCCGGGTGCCGGGATGCGCGCCACCGGCCCCTCGTAGCCCACGACCTCGCCGAACCGGGGCGTCTCCGCGCCCTCACCCGACTCCGCCTCCCACGCCGCCCGGGCCGCCTCGACCGCCTCGTGGTCTGCCCCGACGAAGTTCCACCACATGACGAGCTCCTCGCCGAGCGGCTCGCCGCCGAGGACGAGGACCCGCGCCCCGCCGTCCCCCGCGACGAGCTCGAGCGGCTCGGCCGTACCGTCACGGACGTCGCCGAGGACGCCGAGCTCGCCCGCCGCGAGCGCCTGACCCCCGAAGGTCACCGAGCCGGAGTCGACGAGGATGGCCACCTCGTAGGACTCGGGGACCGGCACGAGGACCGACGCCCCGGGGTCGAGCACCGCCTCGGCGCCGACCAGCGGCGACTCGACGCGCACCGGCGACGCCGACCCCCAGAGCGACCCGACGAACACCTGCGCCCGAACCCCGTCGCCGACCGCGACGACGCCGGGTTCGTGGTGCTCGAAGCGCGGGGCGACGTCGGCGAGCCGCGTGGGGAGCGCCACCCAGAGCTGGGCCCCGTGGAGCACGGTCGTCTCCGAGGTCGACACCTCCGAGTGCGAGATGCCCCGCCCGGCCGTCATGAGGTTGACCTCGCCGGGCCGGACGAGGGCCCGGGTCCCCAGCGAGTCGCGGTGCTCGACCTCGCCGCTGAACAACCACGACACCGTCGCGAGGCCGCAGTGCGGGTGCGGGGCGACGTCCATCCCCCCGCTCACCGACACGTCGTCGGGCCCGTAGTGGTCGACGAAGCACCACGCCCCGACGAACGAGCGCTCCCGCGCGGGGAGCGTGCGCCGCACCGTCATCGCGCGCGGGCCGCCGAGCGGCACCTCGCGGGGACGCAGGATCTGGACCGGGACCGCCATCCCCCCACCGTAGGTCCACGACCCCGGGCACGCCGTTCAGGATGCACGCAGCCGTGGCAGATACCCTTGCACGGACGTCCGCCGCCCCGACTCTCCCGGGGCGCCCCGCAGCCCGAGCCCGAGGAGGAGGTGCCCGTGGGCCTGTTCGACCGCCTCGAGGCGGGGATCGAGCGCGCCGTCCAGGGCACGTTCGCCCGCCACCTCCGCTCCGCCGTCCACCCCGTCGAGATCGCGAGCCACATCCGCCGGGCCATGGACGACCGGGCCGTCACCGCCTCGGGCCGCGCCATCGTGCCGAACCAGTTCGTCATCGAGCTCTCCCCCGGGGACTACGACCGGCTCGCCCCCGACCTCGAGAGCGTCGAGATGGACCTCGTCGCCGCCGCCGAGGAGCACTGCGACGGCCAGCACTACCAGCCGGCGGGCCCCATCGACATCATCTTCGAGGAGCACGAGGACCTGGAGACCGGCGTCTTCCGGCTCCGTCCCGCCAAGGCCTCCCGGCCGCGTGCCACCGGGATGACCGGACAGCACCGCGCCGTCCGGCCGAGCGACCTCTCCGGCAGCCCGCGCGACCTCGGTCCCGCCGCGCCGGCCGCCGCCGGGGCGGCCGCGGCAGAGGCGGCCGCGGGCGGGGTGGCGCCGCAGGACGAGGCGTCCCCGGAGCAGCCGGCCGCTGCCCGGCCACGCCGCGTGAACCCGGCCGACCGCCCGTGGCTCGACGTCGACGGCGAGCGCTACCCGCTCATGGGGGCGATGACGATCCTCGGGCGCGACGACAGCGCCGACATCATCCTCGACGACCCCGGCATCTCCCGCCGGCACAGCGAGCTGCGCGTCACCACCGACGGCCCGCACTTCGTCACGACGATCCGCGACCTCGGGTCGACGAACGGGACCTACGTCAACGGCGAGCGGGTGTCGACGACCCACCTCGAGGACGGTGACCGGGTCACCGTCGGGCGCACCTCCATCACCTTCCGCGCCGGGCGGCGGTGAGCCCCGGATGATGAGCGAGCTCACCCTCACCGTGCTCCGGCTCGGCCTCCTCGTCCTCCTCTGGGTCTTCGTCTTCTCGGTCGTCGGCGTGCTCCGGGGCGACCTCTACGGCACCCGGGTCAAGCGCCGCTCCGCCCCCGCCCAGCGCGCCGCGGCCACCCCGCGCCCCATCGAGCGCCGCCGCACCGGGCCCCGCGGGGGCGGTCGCGGCTCGCGCCGCGGGCCGACCCGCCTCGTCGTCACCGCCGGCCCGCTCGCCGGGACGACGCTCCCGCTGCGCCCGGCGGGCACCCTCATCGGCCGCAGCCCCGAGTGCGCGCTCGTCCTCGACGACGACTACGCCTCGGGCCGTCACGCGCGGATCCACCAGGCCGACGACGGCACCTGGCTCGTCGAGGACCTCCGCTCCACGAACGGCACCTACCTCGGCGCCACCCGCCTCACCGAGCCGCGAGAGGTCGTCGCCGGCAGCGTGCTGCGCATCGGTCAGACGGTGCTGGAGCTGCAGAGGTAGCCGATGCCCCTCGCCTTCCACTACGCGGCCCGATCCGACGTCGGCATGGTCCGGTCCAACAACGAGGACGCGGGCTATGCCGGCCCGCACCTGCTCGCCATGGCCGACGGGATGGGCGGCCACGCCGGCGGCGAGGTCGCGAGCTCGACGGTCATCGGCTCGCTCGCCGAGCTCGACGGTGAGTCGCTGTCCACCCGGGACGCGAGCCAGGCCCTCCTCGACCACATCCGGGCCGCGAACCACGAGCTCGGGTCGCACGTGCGCCACGACCCGCGACTCGACGGGATGGGGACCACCCTCATCGCGGTCCTGCGCGCCCGCGACACCCTCGTCCTCGCGCACATCGGCGACTCACGGGCCTTCCTCGCCCGCGACGGCAAGGTCACCCAGATCACCAAGGACCACTCCTTCGTCCAGAGCCTCGTCGACGAGGGGCGGATCACCGCGGACGAGGCGAAGACCCACCCCCAGCGCTCCCTCGTCACCCGTGTCCTCACCGGCGCCGACGACGACGAGCCGGACCTCGTCGTGCGCCAGGGGCGGGCCGGCGACCGGTACCTCATCGCGTCGGACGGGCTCACCGACTACGTCGCCCGCGACACCGTCGACGAGGTCCTCCTCTCGACGCCGGACCCCGCCGAGTGCGCGGACCGCCTCGTCGCCCTCGCGCTGCGGGCCGGCGCCCCGGACAACGTCACCGTCGTCGTCGGCGACCTCGTCGACATCGACCGGGTCGCGGCTCCCCCGACCCAGCCCCAGGTCGTCGGCGCCGCGTCCGCGCGGCGCGGGACCCGGCCCATCCCGACGACCCCCGCCGCCAAGGCGGCCGCGCTCACCGCCTCGGCCACCGGCGCGGCCACCGAGCGCGAGGACGGGGTCACCCTCGCCGAGGAGGGTCCCCGGTCGCGCCGGGGGACGGTGCTCCGGGTCGCCGCGGCGGTGCTCATCGCGGCCGTCGTCGTCGCGGGCGGCTCCTACGCCGCCTACGCGTGGACCCGCCAGCAGTACTACCTCGGCACCGAGGGCGGCGTCGTCACGGTGTTCCGCGGCGTGGACCAGAACCTCGGGCCGTTCTCGCTCTCCTCGCCGGAGTACGCGACGACCATCCCGGTCGAGGACCTCCCGACCTCGTACCAGCAGACCCTCGAGCAGGGGATCACCGTCCGCGACCGCGCGGAGGCCGACGAGCGCGTCGCGGACCTGCGGCTCCAGGCCACGGCCTGCCGGTTCGCCCGGTCGCGGGGCGAGAGCTGCCAGACGGTGCCCTCGACCTGGACCCCGCCCACCGCGTCGCCGACCTCGACCGCCACCGGCTCCGACGGCCTCCCCGCGCCGAGCTCGACCACGTCCACCCTGCCCGGCCCTTCGTCGAGCCCGACCATCCCCCCGCCGCGATGAGCGTCGTCGCCTCGGTGGCCCCCCGCAAGGGCCGGAACGTCGAGCTCGTCCTCCTCCTCGGGGCGGTGGCGATCGTCGGCCTGGCCTACCTCAACGTCGGCCTGGCGACGAGCGGCACGGTGCCTCCGGGCATCTTCGCGCTCACCGGCGGCTTCCTCGCGGTGACCGTCGGGATGCACCTCGTCCTGCGCTGGCGGGCCTCGTACGCCGACCCGCTGATGCTCCCGATCGCCGCGCTGCTCAACGGCCTCGGCCTCGTGATGATCCACCGCCTCGACCTCGCCCACGGCCGGTCGATCGGCGAGGGGGTGGCGCTCAAGCAGCTGCTGTGGAGCGCCATCGCCGTCGCGATCGCGGCCGGCGTCATCGTCGTCCTGCGCGACCACCGGATCCTGCGGCGCTACACCTACATCTGCGGGGTGGTCGGCTTCGTGATGCTCCTCCTGCCCCTCCTCCCGGTCATCGGGACCTCCGAGCTCGGCTCGCGCATCTGGATCCGGATCGGCCCGATGTCCTTCCAGCCGGGCGAGGTCGCCAAGCTCCTCCTCGCGATCTTCTTCGCCGGCTACCTCGTCCAGACCCGGGACGCCCTCTCGGTGGCCGGCCGCAAGGTCCTCGGGATGACCCTGCCGCGCGCCCGCGACCTCGGGCCGATCCTCGTCGCGTGGCTGGCCAGCCTCGCGGTCCTGGTCTTCGAGCGCGACCTCGGCTCATCCCTCCTCTTCTTCGGCCTCTTCGTCGCGATGCTCTACGTCGCGACCGAGCGGGTCTCCTGGATCGCCATCGGCCTCGCCCTCTTCAGCGTCGGCGCCTACGTCGCGTACCTGATCTTCGGGCACGTCCAGACCCGGGTGCTCCTCTGGCTGCACACGTTCAGCCCCGAGGCACTCGCAGCCTCCGACCAGCTCGCCAAGGGGCTCATGGGGATGGCCGCCGGCGGGATGGTCGGGACGGGGCTCGGCCGGGGACGCCCCGACCTCACGTACTTCGCCGAGTCGGACTTCATCATCCCGAGCTTCGGGGAGGAGCTCGGGATGGTCGGCCTCTTCGCGATCCTCGTGCTCTACGCCCTCCTCGTGCAGCGCGGCCTGCGGACCTCGCTCGGGACGCGTGACGGGTTCGGCAAGCTCCTCGCCGCCGGCCTGTCCTTCTCGGTGGCCCTCCAGTGCTTCGTCGTCGTCGGCGGGGTCACCCGGATCATCCCGCTCACCGGCCTGACGATGCCGTTCCTCTCCTCGGGCGGGTCCTCGCTCCTCGCCAACTGGACGCTCGTCGCCATCCTCCTGCGGATCTCCGACCACGCCCGCCGGCCGCTGCCCGAGGTCGGGTCGAGCCCGCTCGCCGACGCACAGACCCAAGTGGTGAGGATGCCGTGAACAACCCGGTGCGCCGCCTCTCTCTCCTCGTCGGCATCCTCTTCGCCTCGCTGCTCGTCTCGACGACGCTCATCCAGTACGTCTTCGCCGCCGACCTCAACGCCCGCCCCGACAACCGACGGACGCTCCTCTCGACGTACGCGCGCGACCGCGGCGACATCCTCGTCGGGCAGACGCCGATCGCGACGTCCGAGCCGAGCAAGGACGAGTACAAGTACCAGCGGCTCTACGGCCAGGGGAAGCTCTACGCGCACGTCACCGGCTCGTACTCGTTCTACGGGGCCGCGGGTGGGCTCGAGCAGGCCGAGAACGCCCTGCTCTCCGGGTCGAGCGACAAGCTCTTCTACCGGCGGGTGTCCGACCTGTTCACCGGTCGCCGGCCGCAGGGCGCCAACCTCGAGACCACCCTCGACCCGGCGGTCCAGCAGGCCGCCGCGAAGGACCTCGCCGGAGTCAAGGGGGCCGCGGTCGCGCTCGACCCGAAGACCGGTGCCATCCTCGCGATGTACAGCTCGCCGACGTTCGACCCGAACGCCCTCTCCGGGCACGACCTCACAGTGCTCGAGAAGAACTACAAGGCGCTGAACGCCGACAAGAACCAGCCGCTCGTCAACCGGACCATCGGGGGCGACCTCTACCCGCCGGGGTCGGTGTTCAAGGTCGTCACCGCGGCCGCGGCCCTCTCCAGCGGCGAGTACACCCCGGAGTCCGAGCTGCCCGGCGGTGCGTCCCTCGACCTGCCGCAGACCTCGGTCAACCTGCCGAACCACGACAACCTGCCGTGCTCGCCGTCGGGGACGGTGACGATGACCGAGGCGATGGTCGTGTCGTGCAACCCCGCCTTCGGCCAGCTCGGGATGGACCTCGGCGCCGAGGCGATCCAGCAGCAGGCGGCGAAGTTCGGGTTCGGGGACTCGATCTCGGTGCCGATGCCGGTGACCCCCAGCTCGGTCCCGGCCGAGATGAACCTGCCGCAGCTCGCGCAGGCCTCCATCGGCCAGTACGACGTCCGGGCGACACCGCTCCAGATGGCGATGGTCGCGGCCGCGGTCGGCAACGGCGGCAAGGTGATGTCGCCCTACCTCGTCCAGTCGGTCATCGGCTCGGACCTGTCGGTCATCGAGACGGCGCAGCCGAGCGAGCTGTCGGCCGCGGTCACCCCGCAGGTGGCCGGCCAGCTGCGCGACATGATGATCGAGGTCGTCAAGCGCGGGACCGGCACGCGGGCCCAGATCCCCGGCGTCGAGGTCGCGGGCAAGACCGGCACTGCCGAGCACGGGTCCCGCCGGGCACACGCCTGGTTCATCTCCTTCGCGCCCGCGGAGGACCCACAGATCGCCGTCGCGGTCATCGTCGAGGACGGTGCCCCGGCGGGTAGCGAGGCGAGCGGGGGCGCAGTGGCCGCCCCGATCGCCAAGCGGATGATGGAAGCACGGCTGAACCGATGAGGAGCGCACGACATGGCTGACGTCCCGACGCTGCTGGGGGGTCGCTACGAGGTGGGAGACCTCCTCGGACGCGGCGGCATGGCGGAGGTGCACCGTGGCTACGACACGCGCCTGGGCCGTGACGTCGCCATCAAGCTGCTCCGCAGCGACCTCGCGCGCGACTCGACCTTCATCACCCGGTTCCGCCGCGAGGCGCAGTCGGCAGCGGGCCTGAACCACGCCTCGATCGTCGCGATCTACGACCACGGCGAGGACCACGTCCACACCGAGTCCGGCGGCGCGCAGGTCAACGTGCCGTACATCGTCATGGAGTACGTGCCGGGGCGCACGCTGCGCGAGGTCCTCACCGACGAGGGTCGGCTCGAGCCGACCGACGCCATCCGGATCACCGAGGGGGTCCTCGACGCCCTCGGGTACAGCCACCGCCAGGGCATCGTCCACCGCGACATCAAGCCGGCGAACGTCATGATCGGCGACGACGGCGCGGTCAAGGTGATGGACTTCGGCATCGCCCGCGCGCTCGCCGACGCCAACGCGACGGTGACGGCGACCCAGGCGGTCATCGGCACCGCGCAGTACCTGTCCCCCGAGCAGGCCCAGGGGCAGACGGTCGACGAGCGCTCGGACCTGTACTCGACCGGCTGCATGCTCTACGAGCTGCTCACCGGGCGGCCGCCGTTCCTCGGCGAGAGCCCGGTCGCCATCGCCTACCAGCACGTCGGCGAGCAGCCGGTGCCCCCGTCGCGGTTCGCCGAGGAGGTCCCGGAGGACCTCGACGCGGTCGTCCTGCACTCCCTCGCCAAGCCGCGGGACGAGCGCTACCAGGATGCCGGCGAGTTCCGGGCCGACCTCGTCGCGGTGCGGCTCGGCCGGCCGATCAGCCCGGCCGCGCACGCGGCTGCCGCCGCGATGGCCGGCGCCGCGCTCGCCGCCGGTGCCACCGAGGCGCTGCCCCGCGTCGCCGGCGACGAGACGGCGACCCAGGCCTTCGTCCCGACGCCGGTGCCCGCTCCCGTGGCCACCGGTGGTGGGCCGTTCCCCCCCGGGGCCGATGAGGAGGACGAGCCGCGGCGCAGCCCGGCGATGTACGTGCTGCTCACCCTGGCGGTCCTCGCCGCGCTCGGGCTCCTCGGCTACGGGCTGGTCTCGTACTTCGGCGGGGAGGACACCCCGAAGGTCACCGTGCCGCAGGTCGTCGGCGACCCCGAGCAGACCGCCCGGGTCAAGCTGAGCCAGGCCGGGCTGCAGGTCGAGGTGACCCGGCAGGCGAGCGACAGCGCCCCCAAGGACCAGGTGATGGCGCAGGATCCCAACGCCGGCACCGAGGTCGACAAGAACTCGACCGTGACGCTGACCGTCTCCGCGGGTCCCGAGGCCGTCGAGGTGCCCGACCTGCGCGGGAAGACTCTCGACGAGGCGCGCCAGCTGCTCGCCGACATCGGGCTGCAGGTCGGGAAGATCACCAAGACCAACAGCCCGGACGCCGCCGAGAACGAGGTGATCTCGACCGATCCCGCGGGCGGGACGCAGGCGGCGCCGGGTACGAAGGTCAACGTCGAGGTCGGGTCCGGGAAGGTCGAGGTCCCCAACGTCGTCGGGATGTCCCAGAGCGAGGCGCAGAACGCGCTCTCGAAGGTCGGCCTCCAGCCGGACACGTCCTTCAAGCAGACGAACGAGGCCCCGGAGGGCACGGTCATCTCGCAGGACCCGAAGCAGGGCACGGCGGTCGACGCGGGCGGCACGGTGAAGATCGTCATCGCCCAGAAGGCGGCTCCGACGGTGACGGCGACGACGGTGACGCCGTCCCCGACCGACAGCACCACGCCGAGCCCGACTCCCTCGGGTACCGCCTCTCCCTGATCCCGGATGGGTGGCGGCGGGGCGGGCCGGCTCGGTCCGTCCGCTGCCGCCGATCCGTGCACCGGTCCTCCTGCCCCCCGGGTGCCGGCTCGCTCGGGTTCGCTCCTCGGTTCGGTCCCCGCCTGAACCCCGCTCCCGGGAACGGCACGGTGGTCGTGGATGGGCGTTGTAACCGAACTGATGTTCGTATACCATGGATCCATGGACGGGCAGCAGCCGATGGGTCTGGGGGAGCGTCTCTCCTGGATGGAGGCTGCCGCGGAGGCGCTCGAGGGCCTCGACGAGGTGCTGGCC
>DASSQJ010000306.1:0-5600 GCA_035702545.1 Phycicoccus sp. | reverse complement strand
CGGCCTCCTTGCCCCAGGCGCGCGGGTCGTACTGCTTCTTGTTGCCGACCTCGCCGTCGATCTTGAGGACGCCGTCGTAGTGGCGCATCATCCAGTCGGCGACGGGGCGGGTGAAGGCGTACTGGGTGTCGGTGTCGACGTTCATCTTGACGACGCCGTAGTCGACGGCCGCGGCGATCTCCTCGGGCAGCGACCCCGACCCGCCGTGGAAGACGAGGTGGAACGGCTTGGCGTCCGGCGTCCCGAGCTCCTGGTGCACCGCGTCCTGCGCGGCCTTGAGCACGTCCGGGCGCAGCTTGACGTTGCCCGGCTTGTAGACGCCGTGGACGTTCCCGAAGGTGAGCGCGGTCATGTAGTAGCCGTTCTCCCCGGTGCCGAGGGCCCGCGCCGTCGCGATGGCGTCCTCGGGGGTCGAGTACAGCTTGTCGTTGATCTCGTTGGCGACGCCGTCCTCCTCGCCACCCACGACGCCGACCTCGATCTCGAGGACGATGTTGGCGGCGCGGCACAGCGCGAGGAGCTCCTCGGCGATCCTGAGGTTCTCGTCGAGTGGCACGGCCGAGCCGTCCCACATGTGGCTCTGGAAGATCGGGAGGCCGCCGGCCTTGACGCGCTCGGTCGAGGCGGCGATGAGCGGCCGGACGAACCCGTCGAGCTTGTCCTTCGGGCAGTGGTCGGTGTGGAGGGCGATGTTGACCGGGTAGTTCTTCGCCACCTCCTCCGCGTACGCGGCGAGGGCGATCGACCCGGTGACCATGTTCTTCACGGTCGAGCCGGAGGCGTACTCGGCACCCCCGGTGGAGACCTGGATGATGCCGTCCGAGCCGGCCTCCGCGAAGCCGCGGATCGCCGCGGTGACCGTCTGGCTGGACGTGATGTTGATGGCCGGGTACGCGAACGAGCCGTTCTTGGCCCGGTCGAGCATGTCCGCGTAGACCTCGGGCGTTGCGATGGGCACGGTGTTCTCCTCGTGAGGTGGGGCGCCGGAACGCCTCGATCTTTCCACGGATGCCCGGACCTCACACGGGGCGTTCGTGCCGCCCTCCTGCATCCGGGATGCCGTCCGTCGCCGGCACGGACGACGGGGTGGCGCCGCGCGTGCGGCACCACCCCGTCGGACGGCGTGTCCGGCCCCCTGCGAACCGGGCGTCACCGTCTGCGCGCGTGTCGAATCGCCCCCCACCGTGTGCGTATCGATAGGCTTCGCGACCTCTCCGCGACTGAGACGCACAGTATTGGGCGGTGTCCGCCGACGGAATGCGTCGTCTGGCTGACAACGTTGTCAGGAGGAAGCGACCGGCTCGAGCACGTAGGGGCGGGTCCCGCAGACCGGCACCATCCCGAGGGCGACGAGGATCGGCCTCGAGTGCGGAGAGGTGTCGACGCGCGCCAGCCGGTACCCCCGGTCGAGGGCGATGCGGGCCCGGTGGGCCGTCAGGGCCCGGTACAGGCCGCGCCGCCGCCACTCAGGGAGGGTCGAGCCACCCCAGAGCCCGCAGAAGTCCGTCCCGGGGGTGACCCGCAGGACGGCGTAGGAGAGGACCTCGCCGGTCTCGACGTCCTCGGCGACGGTCGCTGTGAGCAGCTCGGGGTCGCGCCGCTGCTCCAGTCGCAGCGCGTCGTTGACCCACGACGTGTCCTCGCCCCACACCCGGTCGGCGGTGGCCCGGACCCGCTCCCAGTCCTCGTCCGACGTGATGTCGCGAAGCCGGGTCCCCGGCGGTAGGGCCACCTCCTCGACGAGGTCCGCACAGGACCCGAGGAGCACCACCTCGGGGTCCTCGGCGACGAAGCCGGCCGCGACGAGCCGCTCCGAGAGGTCGGCGGGCTCGTCGTAGTCGTACGTCTTCCACTCGAGGCGCTGGCGACGCCGCCCGAAGAAGTCGACCTGCCGGGCGACCCACACGTCCGGGTCCGCGCCGAGCCCCTCGGGGTTCTCGACCATCGCCCCGTGCTCCGCGTGGTTCGGTGGGTAGGTGCGGTGCACCGGTCCGTCGCGCTCGACGACGAAGCCGGGGGCGGCGTCGCGGTCGGCGAGGCGGACCTGCTCGTGGAATCGGCGGAGGAGCGCGGCGGCGTCGGTCACGGGCACATTCCACCGGCAGCGCGGGTCGGGCGCACGCGGATTTCCCGACATGGGTACCGAGGCTCATCCGCCGGAACCCGCCGAGCGGGACGATGGAGCCATGGAGCGCAGCACGGTCGAGCGCATCGCGGCGCAGACCCCCGCGACCCGCAACCGCGTCGTCGACCTGCTGCGCGTCGCCGCGCTCGGAGCGGTGGTCCTCGGCCACTGGACGCTCGCCGCCGTCTGGCTCGACGGGGACGAGCTGCGGACCGGCGCCATCCTCGGCCTCGCCACGTGGACGCATCCGCTGACCTGGGTCTTCCAGGTGATGCCGGTCTTCTTCCTCGTCGGCGGGTACGCCAACGCCCGGTCCTGGCGCGGCGCCCGGGAGCGTGGAACGTCCTGGCCGGAGTGGCTCCGCGGCCGCCTGCGTCGCCTCCTCACCCCCGTCGTGCCGCTCCTCGTCTTCTGGGTGGTGGTGCTCGCCGTGGCGCTCGCCGCGGGGGCGGACGACCAGGTCCTGCGCACCGCGTCGCAGACCGCCCTGGTCCCCACGTGGTTCCTCGCCGCCTACGTCGTCGTCTGCGCGCTGACCCCGCTGACCCTCTCGGTGTGGCGGCGCATCGGGTGGTGGTCGGTCCCCGCCGGGCTGATCCTCGGCGGCGCCGTCGACGCGGTGAGCCTGGGCACCGGCTCACTCCTCGTCGGCTTCGCGAACTACGTCGTCGTCTGGTGCACGGTGCACCAGATCGGGTACGCGTGGCTCGACGGCCGGCTCGGCGGCACCGGCCGGCGGCTCGCGCTCGCCGCGGTGGGACTCGCCGGCCTCCTCCTCCTCGTGTGGCTGGGGCCGTACCCGGTCTCGATGGTGGGCCTGGACGACGCGACGGTGAACAACTCCTACCCGACCAGGGTGACCCTCGGCTTCCTCGGCCTGCTCCAGGGCGGCCTGGTCCTCGCGGCCGAGCCGGGACTGCGGAGGTGGATGGCGCGCGACCGGCCGTGGGCACGCACCGTGGTCCTCGGCTCCCGGATCATGAGCGTCTACCTCTGGCACCTCACCGCGATGGTGCTCGTCATCGGCGGGCTCCTCCTCGTCGGCCGGGCCGGCCTCGCGCCCGAACCGTTGTCATGGCCGTGGTGGGCGACGCGCCCGCTGTGGTGGGGCCTGCTCGGCGTGGTGACCGCGGCTGTCGTCGCGCTCGTCGGCCGGTTCGAGCGACCCCGGCCGGAGCCGGACGGTCCCGAGCCGCCGGGATGGCGGGCCGTCGCCGCGACGGTGCTCGGGTGCGGTGGCCTCGGGCTGATGGCGGCCCGGGGCCTCGTCGGCCCGAACGGCGTGCACTGGTGGTGGGCCGCGATGCCGGTCGTCGCGGTCCTGCTGCTGCGCCGGCGCGGCGCCCCCGGCTGACCGGGGGCGCCGCCCGAGGGCTCAGCGGTCGGACCGGAGCCAGTGCCAGGCCAGCGCCCCGACCCAGAGCTCGTAGCCGAGGGTGCTGAGCGCGAGGACCGGGAACAGCGCGCCGCTGAGCAGCGTGGCGCTGCCGACGAGACTGATCGGGAGGAGCACGAGGCCGACCCGCTGGAGCCAGCGCCCGGTCCCGGAGAGTCGGAGGCCGAGGACGACGGCCCCGATGAAGAACAGTCGGGGGAGCACGGAGAAGGCGAGGGTGAACGGCGCGGCCGAGTCCCACCCGGCGAGGATGCCGAGGTCGGTCCCTCCCGCAGCCGTCTCGAGGGCGACGTCGTGGAGCACCCCTCCGAGCGGCCAGATGAGGGCGAGCAGCGTGCCGGAGGCGACGGCGACCGTCGCGAGGACGCCCGAGCCGTCGGCGCGACGGAGCCGGACCCCGACCGCCCCGAGGAAGCCGATCAGCAGCGTGCCGGCGAGCATGAAGGCGTAGTTGCCGACCCGGTAGAACGTCTCCGCGTCGAGGACGCGCTGGCCCCGCTCGAGGGCGGGGTCGGTGGGCGATCCGCCGTGCGGGAGGACGAGGGTGGCCATGGCGACCATGACGAGGAGCTGGCAGGTCGCGAAGGCGAGGCCGAAGCGGGCGCTGAGCCGCTCCATCCCGGTCACGTCCGGCGGTGGGGGCGCGGATGGCGTGGTGCGGACGGTGCCGAGAGATCGGTCGGCGGTCGTGGTCGGGGTCGTGGTGGTCATGTCGGGTTCCTCCGGTCGGTGTGCTGGTGGGCTGGTTCGAGCCGGACACCGACGCTAGGGATGGGGACGTGCCGGTCACATCGACCCGGGGGCGGGTCCTGACCTCGGCCCCCGGTGTCGCCCACGCTCATCCCCCGGGCTGATGCGGCGGCGCACGCGACGCCCCTACCCTCGCACTCGTGCCCCTCGTCGACCGCCTCCGGACCACCCGTCTGGATGCCGCGCTGGCGCTCGCCTTCACGGTCGCGGGGCTGGTGCAGCTCGTCGCCTTCCCCTTCGCGTCCCCGTTCGTCGGGGCCGTCTACGTCCTGGGGTCGACGCTGCCGCTCGCGTGGCGCCGCACGCATCCGGTGGAGTCCTCGCTCGTGTCGTCGGCCTTCTGGCTGGTGCCGCTCGACGGCTACCCGGTGCTCGGCTTCGTCGTCGTCCTCCTCCAGTTCTTCGCCCTCGGGCACCGCGGGGAGCCCCGGCTGGCGGTCGGTCTGGTGACGGGATGGGCCGCGGCGGCCTCGGCCATCGGCACGCTCCTCGGCCCCGAGCTGCCCGTCGCCGCCGTCGGCGGGGTGCTCGTCGTCGTCGCGCCGGTCCTCGCCGGACGGCTCGTGCGCCACCAGCAGCTGCAGAACCAGGCCCTCGCGTCCCTGACCCGGCAGCTGCGCGAGGAGCGGTCCCGCGCGGAGGAGGCCGCGGTGGGGGCGGAGCGCGCCCGGATCGCCCAGGAGCTGCACGACGTCGTCGGGCACGAGGTGACCCACATCGCCATCCAGGCCGAGGCGGCGGCTGCCGCCCTGCGGGTCGCGCCGGAACGGGCGGCCGAGCCGGTCGAGGCGATCCGGACGACGGCCCATCGAACCATGGCCGAGATCCGGGAGGTGCTCGACGTGCTCTCGCCGCTGGACGAGGCGAGGGTGACGGCGCCGGAGAGCCTCGTCGCGCTCACCGACCGGGCGCGGTCCCTCGGGGTCCCCAACACGCTCGAGGTCACGGGCACCCCTGCGGCGGACCAGAGCCCGGCCGACCTCGCGTTGCACCGGATCGTCCGGGAGTGCCTCACCAACGCGGGCCGGCACGCCCCCGGCGAGCCGCTGTCGCTGCGCGTCGACTGGCAGCCGGGCGAGGTGGTGCTCACGGCGGCCAACCGCGCCGAGTGCGCCGGGCGCGCCGAGGGCGCCGAGGGCCCCGACTCCCCCGCCGGTGTCCGCCCGGGCCGCGGCCTCACCGGGGTCCGGCACCGGGCCGAGCTGCTCGGCGGCACCTTCCACGCCGCGTGCCGGGAGGGTCGCTTCGAGGTGCGGGTGACCATCCCGACCGACCACCGGGGTGCGCCGTGACGAGGGTGCTCCTCGTCGACGACCAGGCGGTGGTCCG
>DASSQJ010000305.1:0-6476 GCA_035702545.1 Phycicoccus sp. | reverse complement strand
CGCCGAGATGGCGTCCTCGATGCGGTGCTTCTTCTCCTTGAGCTCGACCTCGGTGTGCGCGCCGACCTTGATGACGCAGACGCCGCCGGCGAGCTTGGCGAGGCGCTCCTGGAGCTTCTCGCGGTCCCAGTCGGAGTCGGTCCGCTCGATCTCCTGCTTGATCTGCGCGACGCGGCCGGAGACGTCCTCGTGGGCGCCGGCGCCGTCGATGATCGTCGTCGAGTCCTTCGTCACGACGATGCGGCGGGCCTGGCCGAGGGTCTCGAGGCCGACCTGGTCGAGCTTGAGGCCGACCTCCTCGGCGACGACCTGGCCGCCGGTGAGGACCGCCATGTCCTGGAGCATCGCCTTGCGGCGGTCGCCGAAGCCCGGCGCCTTGACCGCGACGACGTTGAACGTGCCGCGGATCTTGTTGACGACGAGGGTGGACAGGGCCTCCCCGTCGACGTCCTCGGCGATGACGAGGAGCGGCTTGCCGGACTGGACGACCTTCTCCAGGACCGGCAGCACGTCGGCGATCGCGGAGATCTTGCCCTGGTTGATGAGGACGTAGGCGTCCTCGAGGACGGCCTCCATCCGCTCGGCGTCGGAGATGAAGTACGGCGAGATGTAGCCCTTGTCGAACTGCATGCCCTCGGTGAACTCGAGCTCGGTCGAGGCGGTCGAGGACTCCTCGACGGTGATGACGCCGTCCTTGCCGACCTTGTCGAAGGCGTCGGCGATGATGTCGCCGATCGTGCCGTCCTGCGCGGAGAGCGAGGCGACCTGAGCGATCTCGGACTTGGACTCGATCTCGCGGGCGGTCGCGAGCAGCTCGTCGGAGACGGCCTCGACGGCCTTGTCCATCCCGCGCTTGAGGCCCGAGGGGGCCGCGCCGGCCGCCACGTTGCGCAGGCCCTCCTTGACCATCGCCTGGGCGAGGACGGTGGCGGTCGTCGTCCCGTCACCGGCGACGTCGTTGGTCTTGGTCGCGACCTCCTTGGCGAGCTGGGCGCCGAGGTTCTCGTAGGCGTCCTCGAGCTCGACCTCACGGGCGATGGTGACGCCGTCGTTGGTGATGGTCGGGGCGCCCCACTTCTTGTCGATGACGACGTTGCGGCCCTTGGGGCCGAGCGTCACCTTGACGGCGTTCGCGAGGGCGTCCACGCCCCGCTCGAGCGCCTTGCGGGCGGAGTCGTTGAACTCCAGTTCCTTGGCCATTGCTGTCCTTCGTGCTGGGGGGACGGGCGCGGAGGACGCGACCCGTCGCGGGGTCTGGTTCGGCCGGACCGGACGCGTCCCGGCGGCCCACTGGCCGCCGGGACGGACGTCACGGCATCAGGTGCGGGCTCAGCCGACGACGGCGAGCACGTCGCGGGCGGAGAGGATGAGGTACTCCTCGCCGCCGTGCTTGATCTCGGTGCCGCCGTACTTGCTGAAGATGACGCGGTCGCCGACGGTGACGTCGAGCGGGACGCGGTTGCCCTTGTCGTCGATGCGACCGGGGCCCACGGCGAGGACCTCGCCCTCCTGGGGCTTCTCCTTCGCCGTGTCCGGGATGACGAGGCCGGACGCAGTGGTCTGCTCGGCCTCGAGGCTCTTGATGAGGATGCGGTCCTCGAGCGGCTTGATGGAAACCGACACGGTGTGCTCCTCCCCTTGTGGGATGAGTCGAAGTGGACGGGGACGTGCGTCGTCCGGGCCGCTCTCGCCGTCGCGGGGGCCGATCGAGGCCCGGGGGCGCTGGCACTCACACGGGGCGAGTGCCAATGAGGCAAATCTAGGTCGCCGGTTAGCACTCGGTCAACTCGAGTGCCAACAGCGGCCGGCCCGTCCCCCCGGCGTGCGGTCCCGGCGAGGAATGGCAGGATGTCGCGCCGTGGACGTCGGCATCGTGCGAGCGCTCGGTTCCCCCGACGGCCAGCGGATCCTCCGGTCGCTCCCGCCGTACGACGAGTCGACCGTGCTCCGGCTCCAGGAGGAGCTGCGACGGGAGGGGCACTCCCCCGAGTTCGTCGCGGCGCTGCTCACCCAGCAGCGGCTGCGTGCCCGCGCCATCACGAAGTTCGGCGAGTTCGCCGGCGACATGCTCTACACCGCCGACGGCCTCGAGCAGGCTTCGCGCCTCGAGGTGGCGGCGACGCACGCCGGGCGGTTCTACAACGCGAGCCTCGCCACCGTCCACGACCTCGGGTGCGGCATCGGCAGCGACGCCGTCGCCATGTCGGCGCTGGGCGTGACGGTCCACGGCGTCGACATCGACCCGGTGACGGCGGCGGTCGCCGACATCAACCTGCGGCCGTGGCCGGACTCCCGCGCCCGGCAGGGCATGGCCGAGGAGTTCGAGGCGCCGCGCGACCCGCTGCGAGCCCGGGTCGGTGTCTGGCTCGACCCGGCGCGGCGCATCCCGGGGCTCACCGGGAGGCACGGGCGGATCAAGCGGGTCTTCCGGCTCGACGAGATCCGGCCGACGTGGGAGTTCGTCCTGCAGGTCGCCACCGCCGTGCCGGCCACCGGGGCCAAGCTGTCCCCGTCGATGCCGCACGACGCCATCCCTCTCGGCACCGAGGCGCAGTGGACCTCCTTCGCCGGCGAGGTCCTCGAGTGCGCGGTCTGGTGGGGACCGCTGGCGCAGCGGCCGGGGCGCAGCGCCCGCATCCTGGGCCCGGGTCATCCACCGGTCGAGGTCGACCAGACGATGGCCGAGCCGGACCCCCCGATCGCGCAGGGCCTGTCGTCGGTCGGCCCCTGGCTCTACGAGCCGGACCGGTCGGTCACCCAGGCCGGTCTGCTCGGCGCCGTGACCGCCGCGACCCTCGGCGCGGAGGTCGACCGCGGGCTGGGCTACGTCGTGTCCGAGGCGGAGGTCGACGTGCCGTTCGCCCGCCGGTACGCCGTGCGCGAGGTGATGCCGTTCTCGGTCAAGGTGCTCCGTGCGTGGCTCGCCCAGCGCGGCATCACCGGGCTCACGATCAAGAAGCGCGGCGTGCGCCTCGACGACGACGAGCTGCGCCGTCAGCTGCGGATCGGCCGGAAGGCCGGCAGCGGGCACCAGGCGACGGTCATCCTCACCCGCGTCGCCGGGCAGCAGGTCGTCCTCGTCGTCGACCCCGCCTGACCGCGGCCCTCCGACCCCTACTTCCCCGACCTCGAATCCCCCGTGCCGGGAAGGACGGCGTGTTGCGCGGCACCCGGCATGCGAGGTCGAGGAGAAGCGGTGGTCAGAGGTCGGGGTCGGGTTGGGCCCCGGCGTGGCGGACCGCCTGCGTACCGGCGGCCTGGGCCGCCGCCAGGGCCGTCGGCCGGTCGGCGCCACCGGCGAGCGCGGCGGCGAGCGCCCCGCAGAACGCGTCCCCGGCGCCCGTGGTGTCGAGCACCTCCCCTGCCGGCACGACCGGCGCGGGGACGACGGCGCCGTCCCACGAGGCCCCGTTCGCGCCGAAGGTGACGAGGAGCGATCCCGGCACTGCCCCCGCCTCGGCGAGGGAGCGCATCTCGTGCTCGTTCGCGACGACCGGCTCCGCGAGCGCGACGACGTCCGGCGGGAGCGCCGCGTACGGGGCCGTGTTGAGCACGACCCGCGCCCCGCGCCCCGCGGCCCGGCGGACCGCGGCGCAGACCACGGAGCGCGGCACCTCGAGCTGGACGAGCAGGACGTCCCCGGCCCCGAGGCCGTCCACCGCCGCGACCTCCCGCTCGCCGACGAGGTCGTTCGCGCCGGGGACGACGACGATGCTGTTCTCGCCGCGCTCGTCGACGACGACGAGGGCGTGGCCGGTCGGCTCCCCCGGGCACACCCGCACCGCTGCGGTGTCGACGCCCCGCGCGGCGAGCCGCTCGAGGTAGGCCGCCCCTGCGTCGTCCTCCCCGACGCAGCCGGCCATCGCCACGCGCACGCCGGCAGCAGCCGCGGCCACCGCCTGGTTGGCCCCCTTCCCGCCCGCGAGCCGCCGCAGCCCGGAGCCGCGCACCGTCTCGCCCGGCCGTGGGTGCCGCTCGACGCTCGTCACGAGGTCGACGTTGAGCGAGCCGAGGACGAGCACCCGCCCGCCACTCACGCCAGGCCCCCGACCGTGCGGACCCACAGGTCGGCGATCCGCGGCCCGTCGATGCCGAGCGCGACGTCGACCACCGCGGGGGCCGGCCCGTGCGGGTCGTGCGCGAGGTGACCGCCCCAGTCCCGTCGGTCGACGATGGTCCGCCCCCGCGTCCACGTGCCCACGAGCTCGATGCGCACCGGCAGCCGCTCGGTCCGCAGCGCGTCGGGGAGCACGAGGGAGGCGACCGCGCCGGCGTCCCCGATCGTCGCCCCGCGCGCGTCGAACCGCCGGTGGTGGTACGAGATCAGGGATGCCGCCAGCCGGGCCGCGGGGGTGCCGACCCCGACGAGCCGCGCCACGGCCGCGTCGTCGACGAGCGGGGCGAAGAAGACGTCGAGGCCGTACATCGTCACGGGAACCCCGTGGGCGGTGCACGCGTCGAGGACCATCGCCGCCGCCTCCGGGTCGTGGAAGACGTTGAACTCGGCCGCAGCGGTCGCGTTGCTGACGTTCGCGCCGCCGCCCATGAAGACGACGCGGCCGAGCCGGCCGAAGGACTCGGGGTGCAGCCGCGCGAACAGGGCGACGTTGGTCATCGGGGCGAGCGGGACGAGGGTGAGCGGGGTCCCCTCCGCGGCCGCCGCGTCGACCGTGTCGCGCAGCAGCTCGACGGCGATCCGGGGGTCGGGGACGAGACGCGGCGGCGGGTAGCCGAGGTCCGCCATCCCGTCCGCGCCGTGGACGTGCCGGGCGTCGAGGGGCTCCTCGAGAAGGGGCCGGGCCGCGCCGACCCCGACGGGGACGTCGCCGCGCCCGGCGGTCTCGAGGACCACGAGGGTGTTGCGGACGACGTCGGTGAGCGGCGCGTTGCCGCCGACGCACGTCACGGCCCTCAGGTCGAGTTCCGGATGGAGCGCGGCGAGCAGCAGGGCGCAGGCGTCGTCGACGCCGGTGTCGACGTCCAGGACCACGGGGATGCTCATGGCCCCGATCATCGCCGATGTCGGCGGCGGCCTCCCGGCGGATTCGGGCGAGCGGAGGTCGGTCATCGACCGTGCTCCGGTGACGACCCCTGCGGCCCACCGCCCCACCGGACGGCTCCGACACCGCGTGGTGCCCGCGGCCGCCGCCGCCATCGTGGCCGGGCTCGCCGGTGCCGCGCTCGCGGGTTGCAGCCAGGACACACCGACCCCCGCACCGTCGACGAGCACGAGCCCCACCGCCGGGCCGAACCCCTCCTCGGCGAGCCCGGAGCCCAGCGTGGACCCCGCGACGGCCTGCGTGCAGGACACCCTGAGCGGCATGAGCCAGGCCCAGCGGATCGGCCAGCTCCTCATGGTCGGTCTCGACACGGCAGCCTCCCTGCGGTCGCTCGACACCCTCGTCGAGAAGCAGCACGTCGGCAACGTCATCTACCTCGGTGGCTGGGAGGGTGCCGAGAAGGTCCGCCGGACCTCCCGCCACCTCCAGGGGCTGGTGTCCGACACCTCGACGGCGGACGTCGGCCTGCTCGTCGCCGCCGACCAGGAAGGCGGCGAGGTCCACCAGCTGCGCGGCCCTGGGTTCACGTGGCCGCCGAGCGCGAGCGAGCAGGCGGAGATGTCGCCCGCCGCCCTGACGAAGGCGGCCACCGGCTGGGCCACGGAGCTCAAGGCCGCGGGGGTCAACGTCAACCTCGCCCCGGTCACCGACACCGTCCCGGCCGACCTCGGGCGCGCGAACGAGCCGATCGGCCGGTGGGGCCGCCAGTACGGGTCGACGCCGGACGCGGTCACCCGCGCGTCCACTGCCTTCCTCCGGGGGATGCTGGCCGGCGGCGTCGAGGGCACCGTCAAGCACTTCCCGGGGCTCGGCCGCATCCGCAGCAACACCGACTTCAACGCCACCGGGATCACCGACGACGTGACGGATGCGGACGACCCGTACCTCGAGCCCTTCCAGGCCGGGATCGACGCCGGCGCAGGCCTCGTGATGGTCGGGTCGGCGAAGTACACCAAGCTCGACGCGGGTGTCCCCGCGATGTTCTCCGCGCCCATCGTCACGGACCTGCTCCGCGACCGGATGGGCTACGACGGCGTCGTCATCACCGACGACGTCAACGCCGTGGCCGTGCGGTCCGTCCCGGCGCCCCAGCGGGCGGTACGGGTGGTCCGGGCCGGCGGGGACGTCGTGCTCACCGGCGACGCGTCCCTCGCGCCCGCCATGGCGAAGGCCCTCGCGGCCGAGGCCGCCACCGACGACGCGTTCGCCGACAAGCTCGACGCGTCCGTCGAGCGCGTGCTCCGGCTGAAGTACCGGATGGGCCTGCTCCCCTGCTCGTCGACGGGCTGACCGGGGACGGTCGCCACGGCCGTCCGTGACGTCACCGCGGCCAGACGATGGTGACCTCGGCCGGCGAGCCGGGCGCGCCGCTGCGCCGGGTGCGGTACTCGGGCACCCCGACGCACGTCCACAGCA
>DASSQJ010000304.1:0-2305 GCA_035702545.1 Phycicoccus sp. | reverse complement strand
GATCGCCGCGCCGGCCCAGTACGTGCCGTTGATGGCGAGGTCCACCCGGCCCCGGAAGCGACCGGGGATGAGCTCGTCGACGGCGGAGTTGACGGCGCTGTACTCCCCGCCGATGCCCATGCCGGCGAAGAAGCGGAACGCGAGGAAGATCGTCATCGACGGGGAGAGCCCGGCCGCCGCGGAGGCGACGAGGTAGAGGAAGAGCGTCCACGTGAAGAGCTTCTTGCGCCCCCACGTGTCCGTGAGCCGCCCGAAGACGAGCGCCCCGACGACCTGCCCGACGAGGTAGACCGTCCCGGCGAGCCCGACGTCGGCCGGCGTCATGTCGAGGGTCTTCTCGAAGCCGCCTGCGGCGACGATCTGGGCCTCGAGGCCGTCGAGGATCCACGCCGTGCCGAGACCGAAGATGACGAGCCAGTGGAACTTCGCCCACGGCATGTCGTGCATCCGCGCCGGGATGAGGCTCTTGACCGGCTTGTCCTGGGTCGTCACGTCCTGCGTCGTCACGACACCTCCCCTTCCTCTGCCCGCGGCCTCGCGGCCGGTGTCCCCCGTCAGGGGATCCGCCGGTGGTCGCCGGGTGACGGCGGGGCGGAGTCCCGGATGAACGCTCCGACGCTACGACCGTGACCGGGATCGGTGGACGTTTGCGTGCATGCAAATATCCGGGTGGCTCACGGGAGGTGGTGCAGGAAGGGGTGCAGGCGGCGGGGTGCGGACGGCGGGATCCGTCGCGCCGCAGGGGAACGGGGTCCCCGCCCCCCCCGAACAACGCTCCCCGGGTAGGAATCGAACCTACGTCGCTAGTCCTGATTCAAAGTCAGGCGGGCCCTGCCAGCAGACCAACCGGGGACCGCCGCACCCGCGGGCGCGGCTGACGCCGAGGGTAGTCGACCGGGGTGCGCGGCCGGTCCCGTCGCCGGACGCGGCACGGCCGCATCCCCACGACCGGGCACAATGACGTGGTGAGCGAGGAGACGAGTGCGAAGAAGGCCAGGGCGGCGCGGTCCCGGATGACCGGACGCGAGCGCCGTGAGCAGCTCGTCGGCATCGGTCGGAAGCACTTCGCCGACAAGGGCTTCGAGGGCGCGACCGTCGAGGAGATCGCCGCCTCGGCCGGGGTCTCCAAGCCGGTCGTCTACGAGCACTTCGGGGGCAAGGAAGGACTCTACGCCGTCGTCGTCGACCGCGAGATCGAGGGCCTGCTCGCCGCCGTCACCGGGGCCCTGGACTCCGGCGGCAGCTCGCGGCAGATCATCGAGCGGGCCGCCCTCGCCCTCCTGGACTACGTCGAGACCTCGACCGACGGCTTCCGGATCCTCGTGCGCGACAGCCCGGCCGGCCAGGCCACCGGGTCGTTCGCCAGCCTGATGAGCGACATCTCGACCCAGGTCGACCACATCCTCGCGGCCGAGTTCAAGCGCCACAAGCTCGACCCCAAGGCCGCCCCGATGTACGCCCAGATGCTCGTCGGGATGATCGCGCTCACCGGCCAGTGGTGGCTCGACAACCGCAAGTTCAAGAAGCAGGAGGTGGCGGCCCACGTCGTCAACCTCGCGTGGAACGGGCTCACCCGGCTGGAGCCGAAGCCGACGCTGAGCCCGGGCGCCTTGGTCCGGGAGTGAGCTCCCCCGCTGCTCCTCAGCCCTTGTGCGCGACGGCGAACACCCGCCGGAACGGGAAGTACACACCCTCGCTCGACCGGGGGTAGGCCTCCGCGAGGGCCGCGGAGTACGGCTCGATGAACGCCCGCCGCTCCTCCTCGTCGACGAGGATGTCCAGGACCGGCCGCAGCCCGGTGGCCGTCACCCACGCGAGCACCGGGTCGTCATGCTCAGCCTCGGCGTCCAGGACGTGGAGGTAGGTGGTCTCCCAGGCGTCGACGGTGCAGCCGAGCCGCGAGAGGAACCGGTGGTAGGTGGCCGGTTCGCCGACCGCCGGCAGGTCGAGCGCGGCGGTGAGCTCGCCGGCCCGCTCGTGCCGCTCGGCCGTCTCACGCATGAGCCGGTGGCTCGGTGCGTCGAAGTTGCCGGGGACCTGGAGGGCGAGCCAGCCGTCGTCGGCAAGCGCGCCGACCCACGTCGGCAGCAGGTCGAGGTGCCCGGAGACCCACTGGAGGGTCGAGCTCGTGACGAGGACGTCGGGTGCCTGCCCGAGGGAGGCGGGGTCCCACCCCCGAAGGTCGGACTGGACCCACTCCACCCGGCCGTCGGCATCCAGGCTGCGCGCGGCCTCGAGCATGGCCTCCGACGCGTCGACCCCGACGACCCGCGCCTCGGGCCAGCGCCGGGCGAGGGCCGTCGTC
>DASSQJ010000303.1:0-10357 GCA_035702545.1 Phycicoccus sp. | reverse complement strand
CACGGTATGACCTCACTGCGCGGCCTCCACGCGGACCGTCGGCACGGGGGCTGGCTCACCGAGCCGGGGAAGGTCACCCGCAAGTCGACCTACGACCACGTCCACGTCGGCCTTGCCGCGGCCGGCGCCCTCGAGGCCGGTTACCCGGACGCCGGCGCCCTCCTCGACGAGGTCGCCGACGTCGTCGACACCCGGCTCTGGGACCCCGACGCCCGGATGCTGCGTGAGTCCTTCGCCCCCGACTGGTCCGGGGAGGAGGACTACCGCGGGGCGAACGCGAACATGCACGGGCTCGAGGCGTTCCTCGCGATGGGCCGCGCCACCGGCGAGCCCCTGTGGCACCGCCGCGGGCTCGCCATCGCCGAACGCCTCGTCGACGACGCGGCACGGGCCCACGGCTGGCTCCTCCCCGAGCACTTCACGCGCGACTGGGAGCCACTCCCCGACCACAACCGCGACGAGCCCCTGCACCCCTTCCGCCCGTACGGGGCGACCCTGGGCCACTCCCTCGAGTGGGCGCGCTTCCTCCTCGAGCTCGACGCCTCACCGGTCCTGACGGACCGCCCCGGCTGGCTGCGCGAGGCCGCGGAGGCGCTGGCGCGACGTGCCCTCGACGGTGGGTGGGGCCTGGACGGCCGACCCGGGCTCGTCTACACCGTCGACTGGGACGGCGCGCCCGTGGCCGACGTGCGTCTGCACTGGCCGGTGTGCGAGGGCATCCAGGCGACCGCCCTCCTCCACCGGGTGACCGGGGACCCGCACTGGGAGGGCTGGTACCGGCGGCTCTGGGACCATGCCGCGCGGTACTTCGTCGACGAGAACGGGACCTGGCGCAACGAGCTCGACGACGCGATGCGGGAGGCCGGGCGGATCTGGCCCGGCCGACCGGACGTCTACCACTGCGGCGGCGCGCTGACCGGCCCGCTTCAGTCCTGAACGGCGGCGGCGAGGGCGGCGATCGCGCCCGTGAAGCACTCCTCCGGAGGCGTGACCAGCCCGGCACCCACCTGACCGGTGCCCGCCACCCGCCCGGCCATCCCGGTGTTGATCTGCGGGAGCATGCCCGTACGCACGACCTTCGTCACGTCGATCCCCGTCGGGGTCCCCCGGAAGCCGAGCACGGGGACCTGGAACGAAGGGTGCTCGCCGACGGTGACCTCGTACATCCGCTTCGTCGTCTCCAGGGCGAAGGGCACGTCGCCACCGACGAAGCGGACGATGGCCGGCGCCGCCGCCATGGCGAAGCCGCCGATGCCGCCCGTCTCGGTGATCGCCGAGTCCCCGATGTCGGGGTTGGCGTCGTCGGGGCCGTAGTCGCCGAGGAAGAGGCCGTCCGGGGTGTTCGCCGGGCCGGTGAACCACTGCTCGCCGGTGCCGGAGACGCGGATGCCGAAGTCGGTCCCGTTACGGGCCATCGTCGTCACCACCGTGCACCCCGGGATCCCCTCTGCGGCACGGGTGGCCAGCTTGCACGCCGGCATCCCGAGGTTGAGGAAGAAGTGCTCGTTGGCGCCGGAGAAGCGCACCGCCTCGGCGACGTCGGACGACGACGCGTCGGCCGTGATCATCCCCGGGAGGAGCTCGCGCAGGAGCATGAGCGAGCCGGCCCGGTTCCGGTTGTGCCCCTCGTCGCCCATCTGGAGCATCTGGGCGATGACCGCCCGGACGTCGATGGGTCCGGTGCTGCGGACCGCCTGTCGGAGGATCGGGCCGAGGACGGCGCCCATCCAGCGGAGCCGGTCGATGACCTCGGGGCCGTACGCGCCGTAGCGGAGCACCTTGCCCAGCCCCTCGTTCAGGGTGCACCACGAGTCGTTGCCGTGGACCTCGTCGCGGAGGGCGTACATCCACATCGACGGGCTGACGACGCCCGCCATCGGGCCGACGGCCCCGCGGTGGTGGCACGGCTCCAGCTCGAACTCGCCTGCTGCCAGACGCTGTTCGGCATCCTCGGGCGACTCGGCCAGCCCCTCGAGCAGCACGGCACCGATGAGCGCGCCACGCAGTGGACCGGACGCGCGCTCCCACTCGATCGGGGGGCCGGCGTGGAGGAAGGTGCCCGGCTCCAGGCCGACCGCCTCCGACGCCGGCAGGACGTCGACGAGGACGGCTTCGGCCGCGGTCATCCGGGCGAACGCCTCCGCGTTGGCGGCCTCACGACGCGGGTCGGCCATGACGCGCGCCAGGGCCGCCTCGGAGCCGCCCAGGGGCGGCCGCCAGTCGACCTCGGCGACCGGAACCGCTTGTGACCGAAGTGCTTCGGCGAACAAGGGCACGCCGGAGGCCGCGACGACGGGGTCGGTCTCGAGGAGGCCGTGGAGCGGGCGGGTCATCGGGGGCTCCTCAGCTCGGCGACCGCGTGCCTCGCCGCGGCGGCGTTGGACAGGAAGACCGAGGCGCCGGCCTCGGCGAGGGTGGCGGAGCACGCCGCGCGGTCCTGCGGGTCGGCGTCGGTGCCGCACAGCGACACGACGACCGGAAGGGCGCGGCCGTCGGTGTGGGCGGTCTCCCGGGCCTGCCGGATCGCGTCGGCCAGCTCGCCGGCCGGGTCGGGGTGGGAGCCGTGGCCAAGGACGAGGTCGACGAGGAGGACCCCGCACGTCGGGTCGGCCGCCTCGGTGGCGATCCGCTCCATCCGCAGGGTCGGGTCGATCATCGGGTGGGCGCGGCCGCGGGTGAGCTCGTCGGCGCCGAAGTCGACGACGGCGTGTCCTGACGCGCGCAGGGCGGCGGGCAGGGCGTGGTCGGGGTCGTGGCCGAGGTTGCTCGGCACCGGCCCTAGCTCGTCCTCGGCGACGAGCACGACCTCCTCGGCGAGCGTCCCGCCGCAGAACAGCCCCCTGAGGGCCGTCCCGCGACGCAGGGCGGCGTCCTCCGCCGCGGCGAGGTGCTGCGGCCACGTGGGGACCCCCCGACCCTCCGCGGCGAGGGCCGTTTCGACCGCGGCGGTGAGGTCCGGGCGTCCCTGCCCGAGGGTGGCCCAGTGGACCCGGAGCCCGAGCCGTTCGGCCTCGGCACGCACCTCCTCGAGCACCGCGGCGTCCGGGGGCTTGGACACGACGACCACGGACTCGGTGGCCGGGTCGTCGGCCAGGGCCCGCAGCGCCTGCCGGGTCGACCGCCCGCCGACCGCGGCCGACAGGTCACGCCCGCCGACCCCGAGGCAGTGGCTGACCCCCACGCCGGCGACGTCGAGGAGGCACATGACCTGCTGGGCCCCCGTTCCGGACGCGGCGACCATCCCGACCGGGCCTGGCCGCACGACGTTGGCGAAGCCGAGCGCCGCCCCGGCCACCAGGGCCGTGCCGCAGTCGGGACCCATGACGAGGACGTCCGCTGCCGCAGCGGCGTCCTTGAGCCGGATCTCGTCCTCGACGGACACGTTGTCGGAGAACAGCATGACCGACGCACCGGCGCTGATGGCGTCGTAGGTCTCGGTGACGGCGTGGGCACCGGGGACGGAGACGAGGGCGAGCCCCGCGCCCGCGCGCCGGACGGCCGAGGCGAGGGTCGCCGGCGGCACCTCGCCGCCCTCGCCGCTCATCCCGCCGCTGCGGAGGTCGGCGAGCGCGGCCTCGACGGCGGCCAGGCCGGCCTCGAGTCCCGCCTCGTCCGTGACGCGCAGCGCGACGACGAGGTCGTTCGGTCCCGCGCCGGCCGGGACGTCGAAGCCCATCCCGCGGAGCACCTCGACGTTGAGCTCGGTGGCCATGGCGACCTGTGCCGCCTCCACCCCCTCGGCGGCCGCGACGGTGCGCGAGACCTGGAGGAGGCTGACGGAGTCGTGGTACGCCCCGCGGCGGACGTCGACGTGGACGGTCATGCGGCGATCCTTCCGGAGGGGGCGAGGACGTCGAGCGTGGCGGCCAGGCCGGCGACGAGGTCCCGCCCGGAGGTGTGCCCGATGGCGACGACGGCGGGGAGGGCGTGCGCGACCTCGATCGGACCCCCGGCGACCACGGCGTCGACGAGAGCCACGACCTGGGGGGCCGCGTGGCCGGTCGTCGCCGCCTCGAGGAGCGCGGCCGACACGGCCGTCGTCGCGGTCCGGCGCTGCCGGACGGCCGCGGCGACCCCGGCCATCGACGGGCTGCGGGTGGCGACGAGCAGGAGGAGCGCCCCGGCGAGGGCGTCGTCGCCGGCCGGGGTCAGCCCGCCGCCACGGCCGACGAGGGCGCGCACCGGGTTGACGGGGTCGGCGGACGCGACGGCCGCGCGCACGGGGGCGAGGAGCCACGCGGATGGACCCGCCGCCGCCGCGAGCAGCCGGCGGACCGCATCCCCAGTGGGCGGGACGGTGCCCGGGGGGGCGGCGTGGGCCGCGGCTGCGTGGGCCGCGGCGACCCGGACGCGGCTCGGGCGCCACGACCGGACGGCTCGGACCCGGAGCCCAGGCAGGTGCACCGCACCGTCCCCGACCTCGACGACGTCCCCGGCCGCGACGTCCCATAAGACGTCCTCCGACGACGCGGCGAGGCGGAGGGCCGTGGGCAGCGCGACGGCGTCGTGGGCGAGGACGGGCAGGACCCGACCCGGGCCGACCTCGAGGTACACGCCGAACCGGTGGGACCCGAGGACCCGGACCGCCCTCCGCGGGCCGTGGACGACGCCGGCGGTCAGCGGCGAGGCCGCCGCCGGCACCGTGCGCGACGACGCGGTGCCGTGGACCCGCGGGGACATAGGGCGACGCTAGTGAGGTCGCTACAGTGACCCGATGGTGAGAGTTGCCAACGATGACCCGCCCGGGACGCAGACCTTGCCAGCCGAGGACCGCGTCGCGACGCTCGAGCGGCTCGTCGAGCACCAGGCCGCCCTGCTCCAGCGCGAGGACGAGGTCCACCGCGTCCTCGTCCGGGTCGTGCTCGCCGGCGGTTCGCTCGCCGAGCTGTGCAGCGCCGTCGCGGGCGTCGTCGGCGGCGCCGTCGTCGTGGCGACCACCGACGGACGGGTCCTCGCGACCGGCGGCGACCCCGAGCACGTGGAGCGGGTGCGCGGCCTGGACTGCTTCGACCGTAGCGGGCGGCTCCTCGTCGAGCACGAACCGGTCGGGGCGCGCCATCCTTCCGGGGTCCCGGACGCCACCCGAGCCTTCGTCAAGATCGTCGCCGGTTCGGACCACGGGCTCCTCGGGGCGTTCTCGACCGGTGCGCCCCTCTCCGCCACCGACGTCCACGTCCTCGAGCGCGCCGCGACGGTCGCGGCCCTGGCGATCACCAAGGAGCAGGCGGTCGCCGCGGTCGAGGGCAAGTACCGCGCCGAGTTCCTCCGCGACGCGCTCGCCGGGCGGGCCGGGGACCAGGCCGAGGCGGTCTCCCACGCTGCCTCGCTCGGGTGGGACATCGACCGGCCGATGGTCGTCGTCGTCGCCGAGACCGACGAGAACGACGCCGAGAGCACCCGGTCGCCCGAGGAGGTCCGCAGTCTCCAGGAGCGGTTCGTCCGGGCGTGGACCCAGGCCGTCCGGACGCGCGACCCCGGCGTGCCGGTGGCGGGCTTCAGCCAGGAGGTGGTCGCCCTCCTCCCCGCCGACGAGTCCGCGGACACCGAGACGGTGCTCCGGCCGGTCGGGGACCTCGTCCGCGAGGTGCGCGGCGACGGCGGCGGCGGGCGGCGCACCTTCTCGACCGGGGTCTCCCGCACGGTCCGGTCGGTGGCCGAGCTCCCCCGGGCGTACGAGGAGGCCCTGACGGCGGTGCACGTGGGACGGCAGGTGAACGGCGGGTCGGGGCTGTCGCACTTCCACCAGCTCGGCATCTACCGGCTGCTCGCGCTCGTCCCCGACAGCGCCGACCTCCGGCGCTTCGTCGTCGAGTCGCTCGGCGACCTCGCCACGGACGACTCCCCGGAGAACGCCGACCTGCGCCACACCCTCTCGGTGCTCATCGACACCAACCTCAACGTCGCCGAGACCGCGCGCCAGCTGTTCTTCCACTACAACACGCTGCGCTACCGGATCGCCAAGCTCGAGCGGATGCTCGGCCCGTTCACGTCCGACCCCCAGCTCCGGCTCACCCTGGCCCTGGCCCTGCGGGTCCACCGGATGAAGGGCCTCTGCCCGGCCCGAGGCCTCCGACGGTTGCCAACGGGATGACCGTCCGGCTGTCAAGGATTGCCGAGGGTGTCGCCGGACAGGGTCACTACCTTCCGTGTATCACGGTCCCAGTGTGAGCCGCGCCACCCCCGGCACGCTCCCGGCAGAGAGGTCACCCGCATGTCCCTCGGTCTCGGTTGGAAGCTCAAGGGGGACGGGCGAACGCTCGGCCCCGACGACGTCGTCGCCCCCGACGAGCGGCTCTCGTGGGGCCGCACGGTCGGCCTGGGTGCGCAGCACGTCGTCGCGATGTTCGGCGCCACCTTCGTCTTCCCCATCGTCATGGGGCTCAACCCGCAGCTCGCGATCATGATGAGCGGGATCGCGACGATCGTCTTCCTCCTCATCGTCCAGGGCCGCGTCCCGAGCTACCTCGGCACCTCCGCCTCGTTCGTCGGCGGTGTCGTCGCCATCCGTGCCGCCGGCGGCGACTCCGCCGAGGTCACCGGCGCCATCCTCGTCGCCGGTGTCGTCCTCGCCCTCGTCGGCGTCGCGATCCACTTCGCCGGCTCCCGGGTCCTCCACGAGGTGCTGCCGCCGGTCGTCACCGGTGCGGTCGTCATGCTCATCGGCTTCAACCTCGCTCCCGTCGTCGCGGGCATCTACTGGCCGCAGGACCAGTGGGTCGCCGTCATCACGATGCTCTTCACCATCGTCTGCGCGGTCGCGTTCCGCGGCTTCATCAGCCGGATCGCCGTCTTCCTCGCGCTCATCTTCGGCACCGCGCTCTCGTGGGTCCTCGACAAGACGGTCGGCCAGATCAACTCCGTGCTCGGCGGCGCGACCGAGGCCACCAACCACTTCCGGTGGGACACCTCGGGCATCGGCTCGGCCTCGTGGTTCGGCTTCCCGCCCGAGACGATGACAGGCGCCGACGGCAAGGAGATCGCCGGATGGCACGCGCCGAGCTTCTCGGTGGCGGCGATCCTTCTCGTCCTCCCCGCGGTCATCGCGCTCATCGCAGAGAACACCGGCCACGTCAAGGCGGTCGCCGAGATGACCGGCCACAACCTCGACCCGGTCATGGGCCGGGCCATCGCCGCGGACGGCATCGGCACCGTCATCGCCACGTCCGTCGGCGGCTCGCCGACGACGACGTACGCCGAGAACATCGGCGTCATGGCGGCCACCCGCGTGTACTCGACGGCGGCCTACTACGTGGCGGCGATCGTGGCCGTCCTCTTCGGGCTCTCGCCGAAGTTCGGCGCCCTCATCGCGTCGGTGCCCGGTGGGGTCCTCGGCGGCATCACGGTCGTCCTCTACGGGATGATCGGCCTGCTCGGCGCGAAGATCTGGAAGGAGAACGGGGTCGACTTCGGCAACCCGATCAACCTCGTGCCCGTCGCGGCCGGCATCATCATCGGCATCGGCAACGTCGAGCTGAAGTTCACCGACAACTTCTCCCTCGGCGGCATCGCGCTCGGCACCATCGTCGCGATCGCCGGCTGGCACCTCGCCCGCGTCATCGCCCCCGCCGAGATGCGCGACCGCGCCACCGGGACCGCGATCGCGGTCGGCGACACCGTGTACGGCGATGCCGACGGCGTCGACGACCTCTACCAGGCGGGCTACCCCGGCCCCGACGGCCCGCGCGACCCGGAGCGCGACCGGCGCCCCTGACCCCCGACGCCCGCCCCGCCCGGTGGCACCGCCCCGGGCGGGGCGCGCCTTTTCCCGACCCCCGTCGACCCCCGGCCTTCCGTGGGCCCCGTCCGAGAGGCAGGATCGAGCAGGTGAAGCCCGGAGCCTTCGTCCACCACGCGCCGCGGACCGTCGAGGAGGCGGTCGCGGTGCTCGGCGAGGTCGGGCACGACGGCAAGGTGCTCGCCGGTGGGCAGAGCCTGGTGCCGGTCCTCAACATGCGGCTGGCCAACCCCGGCCACCTCGTCGACATCAACGGGGTGGCCGGGCTCGACCGGGTCGAGGTCACCGACGGACACGTCCGGGTGGGTGCGCTCGTGCGCCACGCCGGCCTCGAGCGGGACGAGGGCGCGTTCGCCGCCCTCCCCTTGCTGCGGCAGACACTGCGCAACGTCGCGCACCCGGCGATCCGCAACCGCGGCACCACGGTCGGCTCCATCGCACACGCCGACCCCGCCGGCGAGATGCCCGCCGTCACCGTCCTCACCGACGGTGTCGTCGAGGTCGTCGGACCACGCGGGCGCCGCGAGATCGCGGCGGCCGACTTCTTCGCCGGTCCGCTCGAGACGACCCTCGAGGCGGACGAGCTCGTCGAGTCGGTCCGCTTCGGTCGGCTACCGACGGGGACCCGGACCGCGTTCCTCGAGTCGGCCCGGCGGCGCGGCGACTACGCGCTCGCCGGAGTGGCCGTGGCGGTGCGTCTCGAGGGCGGCGCCGTCGTCGAGGCGCGAGCCGGCTTCGTGTCGGTGACCCCGGTGCCGACGGTCCTCGACCTCACCCCGGCCCTCGGCGGCCACGGGCCCGACGGGCTCCCCCTCGACCAGGTCACCGAGCTCGTCCGGGCCCACGTCGACCCCGAGACCGACATCCACGCGAGCGCCGAGTACCGCCGCATGCTCGTCGCCGAGCTGACCGGCCGCGCCCTCGCCGCCGCGACCGCCACCACGGAAGGGGCCGCATGAGCGAGCCGGCCGCCGAGGAGCTCCTCGACATCAGCCTCCGCGTCAACGGCGTGGCCCGCTCGGCCGCGGCGCCGGCGCGGCGGCTGCTCTCGGACTTCCTCCGCCACGACCTGGGGCTCACCGGCACCCACGTCGGCTGCGAGCACGGTGTGTGCGGGGCCTGCACCGTGCTCCTCGACGGCGAGCCCGTGCGGTCCTGCCTCGTCTTCGCCGTCAGCGTGCAGGGGCACCAGGTGACCACGGTCGAGGGCATCGGCAACGACCCGGCCGCGATGAGCCCCGTCCAGCAGGCCTTCGCCGAGTGTCACGGACTCCAGTGCGGCTTCTGCACACCGGGATTCGTCACAACCATCACGGCCTACCTCGACGAGAACCCCAACCCCACGCCGGAGGAGGCCCGGGAGGCGGTATCCGGGAACCTCTGCCGGTGCACCGGCTACCAGAACATCGTCCGCTCGGTGCTGCGCGCCGCCGAGATCCGCCGCGAGGGTGACGGCGCATGAGCACCCGCCAGCTCGGCGAGAAGGTCCAGCGTCGCGAGGACCCCCGCCTCCTCACCGGCAACGGCCGCTACGTCGACGACCTGGGCAGGGGTGCCCTCCACGCCGCGTTCGTCCGCAGCCCGCACGCGCACGCCCGGGTGACGGACATCGACATCGCCGACGCATGGGAGGTCGACGGCGTCGAGGCGATCTACACGTACGAGGACCTGACCGGCCGGGTCGGCGAGCCGCTGCCCGTCCTCATCCCCCACCCCGCGATGACCCACCCCCGCACCGGCCACTGCCTCGCGGCGGAGGAGGTCAAGCACGTCGGCGAACCGGTGGTCATGGTCGTCGCCCGGGACCGGTACGTCGCCGAGGACGCCTGCGCCCGCATCCGGGTCTCCTACGAGCAGCGTCCGGTCGTCGTCGGCGTGGAGCAGGCCAGGTCCGGGGGCCACCGGGTGCACGACGACGTCCCCGACAACATCAGCGCCCACCTCGTCCAGGAGGTCGGCGACGTCGAGACGGCCATGGCCGCGGCCCCGAACACCCTCACCCTCGAGCTCGAGGTCGAGCGGAGCGCGAGCATGCCGATGGAAGGCCGCGGCGTCTACGCCCGGTGGGACGCCGACGAGGGCTCGCTGCGCATCTACTCCTCGACCCAGACGAGCACCGGCGTCCGGGCCGCCGTCGCCGCCAAGCTCGGGATGCCGCTCGCCAAGGTCGAGTGCGTGGCACCGGACGTCGGCGGCGGCTTCGGCGTCAAGATCGTTCACCCGTGGCCCGAGGAGGTGCTCGTCCCCTGGGCCGCCCGCAACCTCGGCCGCGACGTCAAGTGGACCGAGGACCGCCGCGAGCACTTCGTCTCCAGCGCCCACGAGCGCGGCCAGCTCCAGGAGGTCACCGTCGGGTTCGACGACGACGGCCGGCTCCTCGCCCTCGACGTCCGGTTCTGGCACGACAACGGCGCGTACACCCCCTACGGCATCATCGTCCCGATCATCACCGCCACCCAGCTCCTCGGCCCGTACAAGCCGGGCGCCTACCGGGTCGAGTTCTGGTCGCTCTACACGAACACGGTCATCGTCACGCCGTACCGCGGGGCCGGGCGCCCGCAGGGCTGCTACGCGATGGAGCGGACGATGGACGCCATCGCCGCGCACCTCGGCCTGGACCGC
>DASSQJ010000302.1:0-18953 GCA_035702545.1 Phycicoccus sp. | reverse complement strand
GTCGCCGTCGCGGCAGGCCCGGCAGAACCCGCAGGTGGCGAGCGGGTGCAGGATGACGGCATCGCCCGGTGCGAGGTGCCCCACCGCCGACCCGACCTCGCGTACCCAGCCGGCATTCTCGTGCCCCAGGGTGTAGGGCAGGGGGACGTTGGTCTTCGGCGCCCACTGCCCTTCGACGATGTGCAGGTCCGTTCGGCACAGCCCGGCGCCGCCGATGTCGACGATCACGTCCAGCGGGCCGGTGAGCGTCGGCTCGGCGACCTCCTCGACCACCGGACGCCGGGTGTACTCGTGCAGCCGGACCGCCTTCATGACCACTCCTCCCGTCTCGGGGAGCGAAGCCGACTCGGCCGCCCCTGATGAGAGCCAAGCACCACGAGCACAGGTTGACCAGAGGCGGAGGTGCCTTGTGGCTCGCTTTTCCCGGGTGGGACACTGCAGGTGTCGC
Organism: Phycicoccus sp.; assembly: GCA_035702545.1. GTDB lineage: Bacteria > Actinomycetota > Actinomycetes > Actinomycetales > Dermatophilaceae > DASSQJ01. The sequence continues at coordinate 18,505 of DASSQJ010000302.1, read as the reverse complement.
CCTGACGGGACGGCTCACGAGAACGGAAGGGGGACCGCAATGTCGCGGACTCCGGAAGAAGTCTTCGCGCACCACGGTCAGGTACTGGGAGCCGGTGACCTGGACGGCATCCTCGAGGACTACAGCGAGGACTCGCTCTTCATCGTGCAGGGAAAGGTTCTCCGGGGGCTCGACGGAGCCCGGGAGGTGTTCACCCAGCTGCTCAGCGACGTCCCGAACGCCGAGTGGACCCTCTCCACCACATTCGCCGACGACGTCTTGTACCTCGAGTGGGCCGCCAGCGGTGAGGGCTTCAAGGTCGACGACGGCATCGACACGTTCGTCTTCGCCGACGGCAAGATCCGTGTGCAGACCGTCGTCTACCACGTCCAGCACGTCTGAGGCGTCCCAGGTCCGCGGGTGACCGCATCGCGAGTCACCGTGCTGGTGCAGAGCGGGTCCATCCCCTAGCCGTGTGGCTTCCCACCATCGGAGGGTGTGAGCCGGCCACCTGCTGGACGGTGAAGCAGGTGAACGTCACTGCCGCGGGGCACCACGTCGGGAACTGGGTGGTCTGGGCATCGCCTGCGCCCTGACGGGCAGTGCAGGGGAACGGCTGCCGGCTGGGTCCGTACTGGGCTGCCTCGCGCACTCCGGCCGCGAGGCCAGCCCCAGCACGCATGAGCGAGTGGTACTCCCGATTTGCTGTTCCCTCGGGTCCCGGTCCCGGTCTCGCCGGTCGTGGTGTCTCGCCGCGCCGGGCGCTGGTTCTCCGAGGTGCTGCCACAGACCGGCGGTCACCGTGCCGGCTTCCGTCTGCCCCGGGCAGCCCGAGGCGGTCCACGGGGGTCGCACCCGCGGAGGTTGTCCACAGGTGCGGTGGCTTCCGGATGCGGACGGTCGCGAAGTGGGGTTCGCTGGGCGTGGAGGGAGCGCCGGGGTGGGGCCCGGGCGCTCGGGAAGGGGGAAGCCGATGGACGCCGTCCGCACGCTGGAGGGCGAGGTGCGCGAGCTCATCCGGCGCTCGGGGCTGGACCCGCAGCGCGACGAGGGTGCCGTCCGACGCCTCGTGCGGGAGGCAGTCACCGACTACGACGAGCGCTCGATGCACGGCGGCCTTCCCGTGCTCGCGGACCTCGACGCCACGTCGAAGGCGCTGTGGGACGCCGTCGCCGGCTTCGGGCCGTTGCAGCAGTACTTCGACGATCCCACCGTCGAGGAGATATGGGTGAACGAGCCATCCCGTGTCTTCGTGGCACGCGGGGGAGTGGCCGAGCTGACGACCACCCTGCTCACGCACGAGCAGGTCCGCGACCTCGTCGAGCGGATGCTCAAGTCCTCCGGGCGCCGGGTCGACCTCTCCTCGCCCTTCGTCGACGCCGTCCTGCCCGACGGCAGCCGGCTGCACGTCGTCATCCCCGACATCACGCGCGAGCACTGGTACGTCAACGTCCGCAAGTTCGTGGTGCGCGCCGACTCCCTCGACGACCTCGTCCACCTCGGCACCCTCACGCCCCAGTCGGCGCGGTTCCTCGAGGCAGCCGTCGTCTCTGGGCTCAACATCCTCGTCGCCGGCGGTACTCAAGCAGGAAAGACGACCCTCCTCAACTGCCTCGCCGCCGCCGTCCCCGCCCGCGAGCGCATCGTCACGTGTGAGGAGGTCTTCGAGCTGCGCATCCCGCACCGCGACGTCGCGTCGATGCAGTGCCGCCAACCGTCGCTCGAGGGAACCGGTGAGGTGCCGCTGCGCCGGCTCGTCAAGGAGGCACTGCGGATGCGCCCGTCCCGCATCGTCGTCGGCGAGGTCCGGCAGGCGGAGAGCCTCGACCTGCTCATCGCCCTGAACTCCGGGCTGCCGGGGATGTGCACGGTGCACGCCAACAGCGCCCGGGAGGCCGTGACCAAGATGTGCACCCTCCCGCTCCTCGCGGGCGAGAACGTCGCCGCCCAGTTCGTCGTCCCCACAGTCGCGGCGTCGATCGACCTCGTCGTGCACATCGCGCTGGAGCGCGACGGGCGCCGGGTCGTCCGTGAGGTCGCGGCGGTACCCGGCCGCGTGGAGGGTGGCGTCGTCGAGATCGCTGACCTCTTCGTTCGGCGTGGGGGCGAGCTCCGCCGTGCCGACGGGTTCCCGCCGCACGTGGACCGCTTCGAGCGGGCCGGCCACGACGTCGCCGCCCTCCTGGCCCAGGGGCAGTCGTGAGCGGGCTGGTCGTCGGGCTGGGCCTCGGTGTGGGCCTCTTCCTCGTCTGGTGGAGCTGCTGGGTTCCGGCACGCGTGGACGATCGCCGTTCGTCGCGCGCGGGGCCGCTGCGCGCTCTGTCCGACGACATCGTCCAGGCAGGTTTCGCCGGCCTCAGCCTCCGCGGTCTCCTCGTCGGGTGCCTGGTGGCGGGCGTTGCCGTCCTCGCCCTCGTCCAGCTCAGTGTCGGGGTGCTTCCCATCGCCGTCTGCTTCGGGCTGATGGCCACGGCACTCCCGGTCGGCCTCGTGCGCCGACGGGCGCGCCGCCGACGAGCGAGGCTGCGGGACCTCTGGCCGGACGCCGTCGACAACATCACCTCGGCCGTGCGGGCCGGGATGGCCCTCCCCGAGGCCCTCGCCCAGCTCGGCGAGCGTGGCCCGGAGGAGCTGCGCGTCCCCTTCCGCCGGTTCGCCGACGACTACCGCCTCACGGGTCGCTTCTCCGACTGCCTCGACCGGCTCAAGGAACGGCTCAGCGACCCCGTCGGCGACCGCCTCGTCGAGAGCCTGCGCATCGCCCGGGACGTCGGTGGCAGCGACCTCGGCCGCCTGCTGCGGACGCTGTCGGGCTTCCTCCGCGAGGACGCCCGGACCCGCGCAGAGCTCGAGGCGCGCCAGTCGTGGACGGTCAACGCGGCGCGCCTCGCGGTGGCGGCCCCCTGGGTCGTCCTTGCGATGCTCTCGACCAACCCCGAGTCGGTGGCGGCCTACGCCTCCCCGCTCGGCGCAGCCGTGCTCGGAACCGGCGCTGCCGTCACGGCCGTCGCCTACTGGTCGATGATGCGGCTCGGCCGTCTCCCGGAGGACCAGCGGGTGCTGCGATGACCGTGCTCGCCCGTCAGGGAGCGTTTCTCGGCCTTCTCCTCGGCCTGGGCCTCTGCCTCGTCTGGTGGCGGCTGCCCCGGCACCGGCGGCACGGGCTGGCCGACCGGGTCCTCCCGTACCTACGAGACACCCCGGTACCGTCGCGGCTGCTCCATGACCAGGTGGCGGGTCCGGTGGCCGTCCTCGCGCGTCCGCTCGTGCACGACCTGGCCCGCGCCATCGAGGGGGTCATGGGCGGTGCCGGCTCGGTGCGCAGCCGGCTGCTGAGGGCCGGAGAGGCGCCCGACGTGGACCGGTTCCGTGCCGAGCAGGTGCTCTGGGGGCTCGGGGGCGGGGTCGCCGGGGCGGCCCTGGGCGTCGCCCTCGCGGTGGCTCGGGGCGCGTCGGTCGGGCCCGTCCTCCTCATGACCGGCGTCGGGCTCGCCCTGGGGATCGCGGGCCGGGACTACGCGCTGACTGTCCACGCCACCCGCCGGGAACGCCGGATGCTCGCCGAGTTCCCCACCGTTGCCGAGCTGCTCGCGCTCGCCGTGGGAGCCGGCGAGGGAGCCGTCGGAGCGCTCGACCGTGTCTGCCGACTGTCGCACGGCGAGCTCGCGGGCGAGCTGCGTCGATGCCTCGCCGACGCCCGGGCGGGCGCGAACCTGCCGACGGCGCTCCAAGGCCTGGCCGACCGCACCGGGCTGCCCAGCCTCCGCCGCTTCGTCGACGGCGTCGTCGTCGCGGTCCAGCGCGGGACCCCGCTCGCCGAGGTGCTGCGCGCCCAGGCACAGGACGTCCGCGAGGAGGGTCGCCGCGCCCTGCTCGAGGCGGGAGGGCGCAAGGAGATCCTCATGATGATCCCGGTCGTCTTCCTCATCCTCCCGGTCACGGTGCTCTTCGCCGTGTTCCCGGGCTTCACCTTCTTCCGCTTCACCCTCTGACCCCGAAGGAAGGACGACCCATGAGTCCGACGACCGTCTCCGTCCACGCGCACCGGTCCGAACGCGGCGACGTCCCCGGCTGGGTGCTCATCACCTTGATGACCGCGGCACTCGTCTCGGCCCTCTGGCTCGTCGCCGAGGACCAGCTCGTCTCCCTCTTCCGGAGCGCCCTGGCCTCGGTCGGTGGCTGACGACGCCGATGCCCGCGACCCGCACCGAGGAGGGGGCAGCGGTCGCCGACTTCGTCCTCGTCTCGGTGCTCGTCCTCGTGCTGTTCCTCGCAGTCGCCCAGCTCGGCCTGGCCCTGCACACCCGCAACACGTTGATCTCCTGCGCGTCGGAGGGAGCGCGCGCGGGGGCCCGGGCTGACGCACTCCCCGAGCAGGGCGTGGCCCGCACCGAGCAGCTGATCAGCGCCTCGCTCTCCCCGCGCTACGCGCGGCGGGTGTCGACCCGGCAGGCCGTCGTCCACGGGGTCCGGGTCGTCGAGGTCCACGTCGTCGCGCCCCTCCCGGTCCTCGGGCTGCTCGGCCCGGACGGCCGGCTCGACGTCGTCGGCCGGGCCTTCGAGGAGGACCAGTGAGCACGGCCCGCGGGCCGGGCGCCCGCACCGCCCGCGACGAGGGCGGGAGTGCCGTCGTCGAGTTCGTCGCGCTCGGGGTGCTGCTCCTCGTGCCCCTCGTCTACCTCGTCCTCATGCTCGCCCGCGTCCAGGCCGGAGCCTTCGCGGTGAGCCAGGCGTCTCGCGAGGCCGGCCGCGCCTTCGTCACGGCCGACACCGGAGAGGCGGCCGTCGCGCGGGCCCGTGCGGCGGCCCGCATCAGCTTCGAGGACCAGGACTTCGGCGACACCGGCCGACTCGTCCTCACCTGTGACGGCGACCCATGCCTGCGGCCCGAGGGCCACGTGCGCGCGACCGCGAGCGTGACGGTGCCCCTGCCGCTGGTCCCGGCGTTCGTCCGGGATGCCGTCCCGCTCGCCATCCCGGTCAGCGCGGCGCACGTCGCGACCGTCGACCGGTTCCGAGGACTGCCATGACACGCAGGGACGAGTCCGGCTCGATCAGCCTCTACCTCCTCGGCCTCGCTGTCGTCGCGATGACCCTCATCGCCGGCACGGTGGCCGTGACGTCGGCGCACCTGGCCCGGATCCGCCTGCTCGACGTCGCCGACGGAGCCGCCCTGGACGCCGCCAACGCGCTGGATGCCGGCGCCTACGCAAGAGGCGTCGGCGACGCCGTGCCGCTCAGCGACGCCGCGGTCCTTCAGCGCACGGCTGCGTACGTCGGCTCGATCGAGCGCCCACCGGGCGTGGTCGCCTGGCGACTCGGGCCGCGGACGGGGTCCCCGGACGGCCGGTCCGCCGTCGTCGCCCTCACCGGCGAGGTGGAGCTGCCCCTCGTGGGCGGTGCGCTGCGCGAGCTCGGGGCGTCGATCTCCGTCAGCGTCGTCTCGACCGCGCGGGCCGACATCAGCGGCTGAACCGCGTCCCACGGCACCCAGCCTCCGCTGCCGCGGCACACCGCATCCCTCCACCCGGATCAGCTCGTCCCGATGAACGACTCCGACCCCCGAGGCGGGATGAGCTCGAGGTCGTAGGCGCGCAGCACCGCGGTGAGCCGGTCGGTCGCGTCGAGCTTGCCGTAGATGCGCCGGAGGTGGACCTCCACCGTCCGGGGGGAGGTCCCGAGCTCACGCCCGATCCGGGCAGCGGTGTAGCCCTCGGCGAGCAGGTCCAGGACCTGCCGTTCCCGCTCGGTGAGCCGGGGGCGCGACCCCGGCCAGGGGAGGGGGCGCAGGCCGGCGAGCACGGCCATCGCAGCGACCGCCGGCCGCAGCTCGCCGAGCAGCGCGAGCTCCTCGTCGGAGAAGTCCGGGCCGCGGCGGCCGAGCAGCGCGACGACGAAGTCCGGTCCGCCGCTCAGGGGGAGCGTGCACACCTCGCCGACGCCGCAGTGCTCCAGGCATCCCGCGCGCTGCGCGGACCGGTGCCACAGGTCGCTCCCGAAGGCCCGGCCCCCGGAGCGCGGCTCGAGGCGCCCCGCCGCAACGGGCGCGAGCAGCGGGTCGTTCCGGCCCAGGGGGAGGAGGGTGCCCGCGAGCCCCTCCCGGGCCGACGGCGTCAGCTCGCCGCCGACGACCTCGACGACGGTGTGGCTCGGGTCCGCCTGGAGGACGACGGCGAGCTCGGCCTCGACGGCCCCGGCCACGACCTCGAGCATCGCCGCCACGCGGCTCCCGGGCTCGGTGGAGCGCGCCATCCGGCGCGCCACGCCGGTGACGACCCCCAGCGCGCCGTCTGCCGGCGCGCCGTCGTCCCGTGCTGCGGCCCCCGGTGTTCCGTCCCCCGTTCCCATCTGTCGCACCCTAGCGAACAACCGCCCCTGACCAGCGGTTTCGGTCAGGGGCGGTTCGAGGTCGACGTTCGGGGGCCGCTCCTCAGCTCCCGCAGTCGTAGCTCGAGGCGGCGCCGATCCACGTCCCGAGCATCTCGTCCGGAAGGGTCGAGCCGGCCCCGAAGTACTCCAGGCCGACCCCGTTCGCCCCGTTCGGGTTCATCCGCCCCGTCTCCTTCGGGTCTCCGATGGTCATCTTCCCGAAGATCTTGATCCCGACGGGCAGCCCGGCCGTCCGCAGCGCGTCGTAGCCGGCCTCGGCGGCGGCCTCGCACGGTGCCTCGTAGCCGGCGATCTCGGCGGCGCCCCGCTCGGCGGTGTACACCTCCCAGTTGCCCGACTGCGGCCCCTGGAGGCTGTACATCGGGACGAAGCAGTGGTGTGCCCAGGCGGGCGAGGCGCCGAGGACGAGTGCCCCTGCGGCAGCCGTCCCGATGAGCACCCTCCGGCCCAGTCTCGTCATCACGGTCATCAGTTCCTCCTCTGCTGGCTGGGGTCCCTCCGACCCCCGAGCCATGGAACCGGCCCGGCCGTGGCGGCGACAGTGAGGAGTTCTACGTAGCCCACTCGGGTGGTCGCACCCCGCGGGCGGCGGAGGCGACCTCAGCGGCCGGGCGTGGCGCCGAGGGGGAAGACGCTCTCGAAGGCGGGTCCGCCGAGGCTGGCGCGCTCCTCCTCGGTGAGGAAGGGCTCGAGCTCGCGCCAGAGGGCGCGCAGCGCGCGACGAGTCTGGCGGGGGCTCCGGAGGCGGTGCACGAGCAGTGGGACGTCAGGGACGCAGTGGGGGACGGCGGACATCATCTTCACTCCTCGGGCGGGTCTGGCGGGCGTCATGGACACAGAGCGCCGCGGACGGGCTCCTGATACGTCGACGAGTGTGGTGCCGCAGGGCTGACGGCGGCCGCGGCTGGCTCGACGGGTGTCCGAACGTCTCGGACGGACTGGTCGATCGGCTGGCCGCGCCGGGTCAGCCGATCGGCGTCAGCTGCCTCAGTCGGCCTGGGCGAGGAAGTCGGAGACGAGCTGCGTCCACCCCGCTCGGTCGGTGTTCCAGCTCTCGACGTGGTCGGCACGCGGGAAGACGCGGACGGTCGCGAGGTCGGGGACCGCGCTCGCGAGCTGCTCGCTCACCGTCACCGGCACCCGCGAGTCCGCGGCCCCGTGGGTGACCAGGGTCGGCACCGTCACCCACGACGTTTCGTCGAGGTAGTCCACGTCCGCCCAGTCGAGCCCGTAGCGCAGGGCGGCGACGCGTTCGGCCGCCCAGAGCAGGGGACCGGGCACGGCGTACCCACCGGGCATGGCCTCGCGCGCCCCGTACTGCACCGCCTGGTGCAGCGAGAGCATCGGGGCGTCGAGGACGACCCGGCTGACCGAGCGGGCGGAGGAGGAGTGCTCGAGGAAGGAGGCGACGACGGCACCGCCCATGGACTGTCCGACGAGGACGACGTCGCTCGCGCCATGGGTGGTGGCCCACGAGACGGCCGCCTCGAGGTCGGGCCACTCGGTGGCGCCGTACCCGAGCCGGCCCGAGGGGTCCGCCGGTGCCCCGGCGTCGTTCCGGTAGGTGATGACGAGGGCCGGCATGCCCGCGGCGTGCACGGTGTCGACGACCCGGAGACCGTCGAGCCGGGAGCCGTTCTGGCCGTGGACCACCACGGCCGTCGTCGTGACGTCACCGTCTCCGGGGAAGTACCACGCCGGCAGGGCGCCGTCGGGCCCGTCCACGGTGACCTCGGACCACGGGATCCCGAGCCCCGACGGGTCCGGACCCACCCAGTAGCGCCGGTCGAGGTCGGCCAGGGCCCCCGTCGCCGGCGTCGTCCCGGACGCGGGCGTGAAGTCACGTACGACGGTGTCGGCGTCCACCGTCCTCGCGGGGCCGACGAAGCCGGTGCCGCCGTCCCAGACGAGGCCGTAGGAGGAGGGGGCGTCGAAGCTGGGCGCCGCCTCGGCCGCCGTGTCGAGGGTCACCCGGCCGTCGGCCACCGAGGAGATCCTCACCTCGTCGTACGGCGGAGGGTAGGTGTACGGCTCGGAGGCGAGGGCTCCGGAGTAGATCCGGCCGGAGAAGTACCACGCCGCGGCGAGGAAGCCGACGAGGAGGACGACGACGACTCCGGCGACCCACCGCCACCAGTGACGACGGCGGCCGGGCACGTCGCTCGCGCTGCCGTGGGAGGTCGGGGTGGTGACGTGGGGGGCCGACATGGGGCTCACCCTCTCCTCGCGCCCGCGTCCGCCGCGGAGGGCGGGAACCGCCGAGAGCCCGCCGGCTCCAGCGCCAATTCTCCCGCCGGCGAGGGGGCCGTCACCAGCGGGGACGCCTGTCTTCCGCACCACACGAGGGTGGCCAGGAGGTCAGCCGCCGACGATCACCCGGCGCTCGTGCGCGGCGAGGCGAGCCAGGAGGTCGGCCCGCGAGAGCGCGACCGGGCCGCAGTCGCACCACGCCGTGATCCCGTCCGACACCCCGTGCCCGGCGTCGAGCAGGTCGAGGCGTTCCGGGCGGGCGCCGCCGTGGTGGCCGGTGTCGACGAAGTCCTTGGACCCGTGGGCGTGCGAGCCGGGATGGGTGACGACGACGGGCCCGACGTCCGTCTCCACCACCGCCGCCACGTGGTGGTTCCGGTGACACTGCACCGTCATCCGCTCGGCCGCCGCGCGGGCGGTCGGGTCGCCGAGCGCGGTCAGGCCCTCCTGCGCCCGGCGTCGCCTCAGCTCGGTCTGGGTGGGTCCGCTGGCCATCTCTCCGGCCTCCTCCGTCGGCGGGGGTCGCCGACTCGTTCCCCCACACCTCAGGCTACTCCCGGGATGCGGGCGCCGACGTGTCAGGGATCACGTGGCAGACACCTGGCGATGTGATGAAAGAGGCTGTGCCACAGCAGGGTCCGCGCGGCTGGGCGGTGGTCGCCGAGGCGCCCCGCGAGTACCCTGTGAGGTGGGGGACCGGATGTGTCCCCCACTCCCACGGGAGGCACAGGGTGCCCCCTCATGGGGGCACGGAAGAAGGTGTTCTCATGAGTCTGGTCAAGCGCGAGACCACGTGGCCGCTCGACGTGGTGCTCACCGAGGACCGGGTCGACAAGGTGTTCCGCGACATGTTCCGCGGCTTCTTCGGGACGGGGTGGGCCGACTGGCCGGCCGACACCAAGCCGATGAAGCTCGAGGAGTTCGTCGAGGACGACACCGTCGTCATCCGGGCCGAGCTGCCCGGCATCGACCCGGACGAGGATGTCGACATCACCGTCGAGGACGGGATGCTGCACCTCACGGCGACGAGGGAGGAGCACTCGGAGGAGGAGCGTCCCGAGGGGTTCCGCTCGGAGTTCCACTACGGCAGCCTGCAGCGCAGCATCCAGCTGCCCGAGGGCGCGAACGTCGACGACATCACCGCGAGCTACAAGGACGGCATCCTCGAGGTCCGCGTCCCGGCCCCCGCCGAGGTCGAGAAGCCGACCGCCAAGATCGCCATCACGCGCAGCTGACGGCGGACCGGGGGACGGGCGCCCGCCCGGGGAGCCGCCCGTCCCCGGTCGCGTAGGCTTGCCCCTCGTGGCTGTCGACTTCACCCAGGAGATCCGGGACCTGCGCGCGACCATGGGGTCGGTGCGCGAGGTGACCGACCTCGGCACGCTGCAGCGGCGGATCGCGGAGCTCGAGCAGCAGGCCTCCGACCCGGCGCTCTGGGAGGACCAGGAGCGCGCGCAGCAGGTGACGTCGGGGCTGTCCCGGGCCAAGGCCGAGCACGACCGCGTCACCGGGATGGACGCCCGGATCGACGACCTCGAGGCCCTCGTCGAGATGGGGCAGGAGGAGGACGACGCGGAGACCCTCGCCGAGGCCGAGCGCGAGCTCGCCGCCGTGCGGAAGGCGGTCGGCGAGCTCGAGGTGCGCACGCTGCTCTCGGGTGAGTACGACGAGAGGGCCGCGGTCGTCACCATCCGCTCCGGTGCCGGGGGAGTGGACGCCGCCGACTTCGCCGAGATGCTCCTGCGGATGTACCTGCGCTGGGCCGAGCGCCACGGCTACCCGACGAAGGTGCTCGACACCTCGTACGCCGAGGAGGCGGGGCTGAAGTCGGCGACCTTCGAGGTCGACGTGCCCTACGCGTACGGCAACCTCTCCGTCGAGGGCGGCACCCACCGGCTCGTGCGGATCAGCCCGTTCGACAACCAGGGCCGGCGGCAGACGAGCTTCGCGGCCGTCGAGGTGGTCCCGCTCATCGAGGGCACCGACTCGATCGAGATCCCCGAGAACGAGATCAAGGTCGACGTCTTCCGGTCGTCCGGGCCGGGGGGCCAGTCGGTCAACACGACCGACTCCGCAGTCCGGATGACCCACATCCCGACCGGCACCGTCGTCTCGATGCAGAACGAGAAGTCCCAGATCCAGAACCGCGCTGCGGCGCTGCGGGTCCTCCAGTCCCGGCTGCTCCTCATCAAGAAGGCCGAGGAGGCCGCCGAGCGCAAGGAGCTCGCGGGCGACATCAAGGCGAGCTGGGGCGACCAGATGCGCTCCTACGTGCTCCAGCCGTACCAGATGGTCAAGGACCTGCGCACCGAGCACGAGGTCGGCAACCCCCAGGCCGTCTTCGACGGCGACATCGACGACTTCATCGAGGCCGGCATCCGGTGGCGCAAGGCCCAGGAGAAGGCCGCGGCCGAGGCCTGACGCGGTGGGGGCAGAGGTCGACCGCCCGGCGTCCGCCGCCTGGACGGCCTGGGAGCGCGAGCTCGTCGCGGCGGTGAGGGCGCTTCCGGACGGCGGCTCCGTCGTCGTCGCGGCCCCGGCCGCCGCGGCCCGGGCGGCACGGGCCCCGGTGAGTGGGCGGGTGCGCTGGCTGGTCCCTCCGAAGCGCCGGCCGCTCGTGCCGTCGGTCCGCCTCGAACGGGTCGAGGACCACCTGCGCGGCCACTGGGTGGGCGCCGAGCGGTTCGGGGGTTCCTTCCCGTGGACCCGGGAGGAGGAGGCCACGATCCTCGACCTCGGATGGCACCGCCCGGGCGGCGGCGACGGCGAGGACTATGTCCGGTTCTGGCCCGACGACGTCGCCGATCAGCCCTTCCTCCCGGTGGCCGTCGCCGAACGGGCGGCCGCCGTCGTCGCGAGCACGTTCCGCGCCGTCGTCGGCCCCTCGCTGCCGGACGGTGCCGAGCTGCCGACCATCCGCCACTGACTGCCGGTTCGGCCGCTCCCGGGCGGGCCGGAGCGGCGTGTCGACCGGTCAAAGGGGCAAGAAGTGGAGAAACCGGGGGGCTCGGACGTGTGCCGCGGTGCAGGAATCGCCGAGCCGGGGGTCGCTCACCGGCATCGCCCGGTCGCCGACCTATCCTCGGAGACGGCCCCGGCCCCGCGCCGAGGTCCCCTGCACCCAGAGTCCCCGTGAGGCCGACGCCCCGCATGATCTCCTTCGAGCACGTCAGCAAGGTCTATCCGCGCTCCACCCGCGCCGCCGTCGACGACGTCACCCTCGACATCGAGCGCGGCGAGTTCGTCTTCGTCGTCGGCCCGTCGGGCTCGGGGAAGTCGACGATGCTGCGCCTCGCCCTGCGCGAGGAGGCGCCGTCGAGCGGCGTCGTCCTCGTCGCCGGCTACGACCTCGGGAAGATGCCGATGCGGCAGGTCCCGCGCCTGCGTCGGGAGATGGGGGCGGTCTTCCAGGACTTCCGGCTGCTGCCGAACAAGACCGTCCACGAGAACGTCGCGTACGCCCTCCAGGTCATCGGCAAGCCTGGGCACGTCATCCGCCAGCTCGTCCCCGAGACCCTCGAGATGGTCGGCCTCGCCGGCAAGGAGAAGCGCTTCCCGCACCAGCTCTCCGGCGGCGAGCAGCAGCGCGTCGCCATTGCCCGGGCCGTCGTGAACCGGCCGCAGATCCTGCTGTGCGACGAGCCGACGGGCAACCTCGACCGCAAGATCAGCCTCGAGATCGTCCGGCTCCTCGAGCGGATCAACCGGACGGGGACGACGATCGTCATGGCCACCCACGACCACGACATCGTCAACGACCTGCGCCGACGCGTCATCCAGCTCGACGACGGCCGCGTCGTCCGCGACGAGGAGGACGCCGCCTACCACCCCGCCACCGTCGACGAGGAGGCCTGAGATGCAGATGCGCTTCCTCGCCTCGGAGGTCGGCTCCGGGCTGCGCCGCAACCTGTCGATGGCCGTCTCCGTCGTCCTCGTGACGATGGTCTCGATCTTCCTCCTCGGGCTCGGTCTGCTCGCGCAGCGTCAGGCCGACACGATGAAGGGCTACTGGTACGACCGGATCCAGATCTCGATCTACCTCTGCACGACGAGCTCGCTGCAGCCGAACTGCGAGGGCAAGGCGGTCACCGAGGCCCAGAAGGCCACCCTCGAGCAGCAGCTCAAGGCGCTCCCCGAGGTCAAGCAGGTCTTCTACGAGTCCGAGCAGGAGGCCTACGACCGGTTCAAGGAGCAGTTCCGCAACAGCCCGATCGCGGGGAACGTCCAGGTCGGCGACATCCCGCAGAGCCTGCGCGTCCAGCTCAACGACCCGAGCAAGTACGCCGTGGTCACGAGCCAGTTCGAGGACGCACCGGGCGTCGCGACGGTGCAGGACCAGGAGAAGGTCCTCTCGAAGTTCTTCACGATCATCAACTGGATCACCGTCTTCGCCGTGCTCCTCGCGGCGCTCATGGCGGCGTGCGCCGCGTTGCTCATGGCGACGACGATCCGGCAGGCGGCCTTCATCCGCCGACGCGAGATCGGCATCATGCGGCTCGTCGGTGCCTCGAACTGGACCATCCGGATGCCGTTCATCTCCGAGATGGTCATCGTCTCGGCGCTCGGGGTGGCGCTCGCCGTCGGCCTGCTCGTCGCGCTGACCCAGTACGTCTTCACGGAGGGGGCCAGCCAGATCGCCCTCTCCCAGGCCTTCATCGGGCCGACCGACGTCTGGTACCTGGCGCCGTGGATGCTCGGCGGCGTCCTCCTCATCGCGGTGACGACGAGCCTGGTGACCCTGCGCCGGTACCTCCGGGTCTGACCGGCCTCCTGAGGGTCCGCTGAACGACGGGACCGGGCCGAGCGGCCCGATTCGGCGCGGTCCGCTTCCGAACCGGTGTTACTTGTGTTACCAATGGGGACCATGGGACGTCCTGACCCCCGGCGTCCGCGTGCCCCCAGGCGCGCGGTGGCCATGCTCGCCGGCCTCACCTGCGCCGTCGGCGTTGCCGTCCCGACCTCCGCCAGCGCTGCGACCGACCCGGGCGTCCAGAAGCGCCGGGTCGACGCCAAGGTGGACCAGCTCAAGGGGGACGTCGAGGACACCAGCGCGGCCCTCAAGGCCGCGTACACCCGGCTCCAGGGCACCCAGGCCAAGCTGCCCGCGGCGCGCGACGTCCTCGCCAGGGCCCAGGCCGCCGCCTCGGCCGCCGACCAGGCGAACACCGTCGCCGCGCAGGAGCTCGAGGTCGCCCGGGCCAACGAGAAGAAGGCCCAGGCCGACCTCGAGAAGGCGACGAAGGCCGTCGACTCCGGCCGCAAGCGGCTCGCCCAGTTCGCCGCCCAGATCTACCAGGAGCAGGGCTTCGGCCAGCTCGACGTGGCGCTCTCGAGCACCGATCCCCAGCAGTTCGCGGACCGGATCGCGCTCGTCGACACCGTCATGGACGTCCAGGGCCAGACGATGGAGCGGCTGGCGACCGAGCAGGCCTCCCTCACCGCGCTCGAGGACCACCTCTCCGCCCTGCGCGCCGACTCGGCCGCGAAGAAGAAGGCGGCCGAGGACGCGCTCGCCCGCGCGCAGAGCGCGAGGGGTGCCGCCGAGAAGGCCAAGGCCGACCTCGATGCCCTCGCAGCCAGCCAGCAGCAGCAGGCCGCCGACTACGAGGACCAGCTCGTCGCCGACAAGCAGCAGCTCGCCGCGATGCAGGCCGAGCAGTCCCGGCTGGCGAAGATCCTCGCGCAGCGGGCCGCCGAGGCGCGGCGCCGGGCCGCGGAGGCCCGCCGGAAGGCGGCGGCGGAGGCCGCACGCCGGGCGGCCGAAGCGGCGAAGAACCACTCCGGCGGCTCCTCCGGCGGCTCCTCGTCCGGCGGCGGTGGGTCGCAGAGCAGCACGGGCTACCTGAGCCGGCCGGTCGCCATCGGCTGGGTGAGCTCGGAGTTCGGGATGCGCTTCCACCCGCTCCTGCACTACTGGCGCCTCCACGCCGGCCGCGACTACGCGGTCCCCTGCGGCACGCCGGTCTACGCGGCGGCACCGGGCACGGTCATCCAGGCAGGGTGGACCACGGGCTACGGCAACCGCATCGTCATCGACCACGGGCTGCGCGGTGACGTCGGCCTCGCGACGACGTACAACCACCTCAGCTCCATCGTCGTCGGGGGCGGGCACGTCGACCGGGGCCAGCTCATCGCGTACAGCGGGACGACGGGGACGTCGACCGGCTGCCACCTCCACTTCGAGACGATGGAGAACGGCACCTTCGTCGACCCCCGGCGCTGGCTCTGAGCGCCCGGCGCGCGCCGGAACCCGGTGGGGCCGTGGTGGCGGCTGCGGGTAGCCTCCCTGTCGTGGCCAAGGAGAACGGGACCAAGCTGGTCGCGAGCAACCGGAAGGCCCGCCACGACTACCTCATCGAGGACACGTACGAGGCGGGCCTGGTCCTCATGGGCACCGAGGTGAAGGCGCTGCGGATGGGGCGTGCCTCCCTCGTCGACGGCTGGGCCGGCTTCGACCACGACGACGAGCTCTGGCTCGAGGGCGTCCACATCCCCGAGTACACGAACGGGACGTGGAACAACCACACGCCCCGCCGCAAGCGCAAGCTGCTCCTCCACCGACGCGAGCTCGACAAGATCGCGCAGGCCGTCCGCGAGACCGGCCACACCGTCGTGCCGCTGCGGCTGTACTTCAAGGACGGCCGGGCCAAGGTCGAGATCGCCGTCGTCAAGGGCAAGAAGGCCTACGACAAGCGCCAGGCCCTGCGCGAGCGCCAGGACCGGCGGGAGGCCGACCGTGCCGTCGCGGCCCGGCGCCGCGGCGAGGACTGACCCCGTGCCGCCGCACCGCCGTCCCCGTCACGCGCGGCTGGCGGCGCTCGTCGCCGCGGCGGTCCTGGTCCTCCTCGGCGTCGCCGGGGCGCCGGTGGCCGCGGCCGGCCCGACGTCGACCCTCGGTGCCTGGGGCGGCTCGGCCCCGGCCCTGGCCGCCGCCGAGCAGGCCGACTCGCTGCACACCGACTTCGAGGTCCGGTCCGACGGCTCCGTCCTCGTCACCGAACACATCAGCTGGCGCTTCCCCGAGGGGGAGGAGCGGCACGGCATCTACCGGTCGGTCCGCGTCCGGGCCGGCTACCGCGACAGCGACACCCAGTACCGCTTCTACGAGCTGAGCGGGGTCGAGGTGAGCTCGCCGACCGGCGCGCCGACCGACATCTCGATCACCGACCTCGGCGAGTTCCGGAAGATCCGGATCGGCAGCCCCTCCGAGACGGTGAGCGGCGTCCAGGAGTACGTCGTGCGGTACCGGCTGGCGCACATCGTCAACGACATCGGGGACGGCACCGCCGAGTTCTACTACGACGTCGTCGACACCTCGAACGACGTCCCGCAGCACGACGTCCAGGCCACGGTCGCCGGACCGGTGGCGTCCACCAAGGCCGCCTGCTACTACGGCCCGTACGGCTCGACGACCCCGTGCGAGGCGACGCCCGGGGACCCCGCCCGCTTCACCGTTCCGGACCTCGCGGCGGCGGAGGGCGCGAGCGTCCTCACGTCCTACCCCCGCGACGCCTTCGGTGACCTCACCCCGGACCTGCGCGAGGGCAGCCCGGACTCGAGCGCGGGCAGCACGGTCAGCCCGGCGGTCGCGCGGGGCCTGGCGTGGCTCACCGTCGGCACCGGCGTGCTGCTCCCGCTGCTCGCCGGAGGCCTCATGGGCCTGCTCGTGTGGACCCGGGGCCGCGACGAGCAGTACGCCGGCCTCACCCCCGGCCTGCGCCCCGGCGTCGGTCAGCAGGCCCGGGTCGTCGTCGGGGGCCCCGAGCCGACGGTGGCGGTCCAGTTCACCCCCCCCGAGGGAGTGCAGCCCGGGATGGTCGGCACGGTCCTCGACGAGGAGGCGAACCTCGTCGACGTCACGGCGACGATCGTCGACCTCGCCGTTCGGGGGCACCTCCAGATCGCCCGCGACGACCGAGGCGTCTTCCGTGCCGACGACTGGGTGCTCACCCGGACCACTCCGCCGGCCGGCGCCGTGCCGCTCAGCCCGTACGAGCAGCTGCTCCACGACGCGCTCTTCTCCGGCGGGGACCGGGTCGCCCTGTCCCAGCTGAAGAACACCTTCAAGCCGACCCTCGACGCCGTCCAGCGGCTCATGTACGACGAGGTCGTCCAGCGCGGCTGGTTCCGCCGCAGCCCGGAGTCGCAGCGCTCCGGCTGGATGATGCTCGGGACGCTGCTCGCCGGCGCGTCGGTCTTCGGCATCTTCCTCCTCGGCGGGCCCTTCTCCGGGCTCGTCGCCGACTCGGGCTTCCCGTTCAACCCGGTGTGGGTGCTCGGGGTGGGCGGCGTCGTCGCCGGGCTGCTCATCCGAGCGCTCGGGAAGCGGATGGCGGCCCGCACCGCCGACGGCTCGGCGGTCCTCGCCCAGACCCGCGGCTTCCAGCGGTACATCGCGACCGCCGAGGCCAACCAGATCCGGTGGGAGGAGGCCCAGGACCTCTTCAGCCGGTACCTGCCGTACGCCATCGTCTTCGGCCTCGCCGACCGGTGGGCCTCGGTCTTCGAGGAGGTCGCGGCGGCGGCCGCCGCCGCGGGCCACACGATCGCGCCGCCCTACTGGTACGCCGGCGGATGGGGGACCGGCGGCTTCCACGACGTCGCGGCGAGCATGGACTCGTTCTCCACCGTCGCCGCGGGCACCTTCGTCTCCACCCCGGGGTCCTCGGGCACCAGTGGCTTCTCCGGTGGGGGCGGGTTCAGCGGTGGCGGCGGCGGGGGATCGTCCGGCGGCAGCTGGTAGCCCCGTCCGGTACCGCCGGAGACGGTCGAACGACGAGAACGCGCCGTGCCACCTCGAGGTGGCACGGCGCGTCCTCGTCTCTCGACGGCGGCCCGGCGCCGCGTCCGCCGCGGCCGGGCTCGTCGGGCTCAGTGCTTGAAGGCGTCCTTGACCTTCTCGCCCGCCTGGCGGACGTCGGCCTCGGACTGCTTCATCTTCCCCTCGGCCTCCAACCGCTCGTCGTCGGTCATCTTGCCCGTGGCCTCCTTGGCCTTGCCCTCGGCGTCGACCTTGGCGTTCTCGAGCTTGTCGTCGAAACCCATGTCTGGCTCCTTCTCTCGTGGATGGGAGTACCGGGCCGGTTCTCGACCTGCGGTTTCGCCACCGTACGTCGAGGCGGGGGGCCAACGGGGGTATCAGGACACGATGACGAGGACGAGGTCACCACCCTCGAGCTGCTGGTGGCCGTCGACGGCGAGCCGCTGGACGGTTCCCCCGACCGGTGCCGTGATGTTCGCCTCCATCTTCATCGCCTCGATCGTCGCGACGACGGAGCCCGGCGTCACGGTGTCGCCCTCGGCCACCGTCGGGGTCACGACACCCGCGAACGGCGCGGGCACGTGGCCGGGCTGCGCCGGGTCCGCCTTCTCGGCGGCCTTGACGTCCGCCTCGACGGAGCGGTCGCGGACCTGCACGGGACGGAACTGGCCGTTGAGGGTGCACATGACCGTGCGCATGCCCTGCCGGTCCGCCTCACCGATCGAGCTGATGCCGAGGAGCAGTCGCTTGCCGGCCTCGATCTCCGCCTCGTACTCGGTCCCCTGCTCGAGGCCGTGGAGGAACTCCAGGGTGCCGAGCACCGAGAGGTTGCCGTAGCGCTCGCGGCTGTCCTCGAACTCGCGCGTCGGACCGGGGAAGAGGAGCTGGTTGAGCGTCCGGCGAGGGTCGGTGACGAGCGCCTCCTCCTGCTCGGCGGTCAGCTCGGTGACCCGGGGTCGGGCCGAGCGCCCCTCCAGTGCCTTGGTGCGGAACGGCTCGGGCCAGCCGCCGGGCGGGTCGCCGAGCTCGCCGTTGAGGAAGCCGATGACCGAGTCGGGGATGTCGTACTTCGTGGGGTTGGCCTCGAAGTCGGCCGGGTCGGCGTTGGCGCCGACGAGGGCGAGG
>DASSQJ010000301.1:0-13139 GCA_035702545.1 Phycicoccus sp. | reverse complement strand
GGGCACCGAGTCCATGTAGGCGTCGGCGAGCGGGGTGACGAGGTTGGTCGCCCCGGGTCCGGACGTCGCCATGCAGACCCCGACCCGGCCGGTCGCCGAGGCGTAGCCCTCCGCCGCGTGGCCGGCGCCCTGCTCGTGACGCACGAGGATGTGGCGCACCTTGACCGAGTCGAGGAGCGGGTCGTAGGCCGGGAGGATCGCGCCCCCGGGGATCCCGAAGACGGTGTCGACCTCGAGGGCCTCGAGGGAGAGGACGAGGCTCTGGGCACCGGTGACGTCGACCGGCGCCTTGGCGCGCGCCTGCTGCGCCACTTGGGCAGGGCTGGGCGCAGGGTGGAGGGCTGCCGGGGTCGCCGGTCGGTTGTCGGTCACTGCTGGTCACCGCTTTCTGGTCGCCGTGGGGCTGGTCCGGGGTCCGCGCACAAAAAAACCCTCCAGTCCCGTGGCGGGGACGACGGAGGGAGCGCGCCTGCTGGTTCGGGTCAGGCGCGCCGGGGAAGTACGAGGACGAGGGCCACGGGACCACTGTCGTCGCGGGTCGTCGGGGTGTCAACCGGCGAGACGCGCGATCCCACCATCCGGGACCGTGATGTCGCTCACCGCCGCCTAGAGCTGGGCGTGGGCGAGCTGCCCGAGCATCTCGGGGGCCCGCCGGTCCAGCCGGCGTCCGCCGAGGACGACGCCGACGGTGAGCAGCGCCAGGCCGTAGGCCGTCCCCACGGCGAGGGCGAGCCACTGCCCGACGGCGGTGCCGGAGGTCAGGACGGCGAGGAGCACGACGGGCAGGGTCAGGACGAACGGACCGACGAAGGAGATCGTCGCCGTGAGGCAGCCCTGCGCCGCCCCACCCGACGTCGCGGCGAAGGGGTTGCCCCCGGTCCGCGGCGCGGTTCCCGGCAGGACCGCACCGACGCCGACCGCGAGCCCGAGGCTGGCGAGGAACGACGCGACGACGACGGTGAGCCACGGCAGGACGGCGGTGAGCACGCCCAGCGCCACCGAGACGACGAAGGTGAGGAGCACCATCGGCCCGAAGACGAGGGTCGAGGCGAGCGCCCGGCCGAGGCGGTCCTCCCAGCCGCGGACGCCGGTCGCCACGTGCATCCACCAGGCCTGCCCGTCGAACGCGAGGTCGTTCATCAGGGTGAGGCCGGCGAAGACGGCGAGGGTGACGACCCCGATGCCGGCGAAGACGTGCGTCGAGGTCAGGACCGCCTGGAGGACGAAGAACACCGGCAGGACCCCGGTCCGCAGCGCGATGCCGACGAGCCGGCTGTCCCGGTACCAGGCCCGGACCCGCCGGGCGGCGATCGTGGCGGTCGGAGACCGGCCGAGGAGGGCCGGGAGCAGCCGGCCCCGGCCGATGGTCTGGCCGCCGCCGGACGTCATCGGCGAGGTGAGGGAGCGCCCCAGCTGGCGGACCCACACCTCCCAGAGGCCGGCGACGAGGGCCACGGCGAGGGCCGCGTGGGCCACCGCGGACCACCACCGGCCGGTCGCGACGTCGAAGGGCAGGGCCCAGGCCCAGCCCACCGGGGTCCACGACGCCACGGTGGCCGACTCGGTCGCGTCGAATGCCGTGAGGTCGGACCGGAGCGAGCCCGTCGTCAGGGCGAGGTTGAGGGCGAGCGGCAGGAGCGTGACGAGGGAGACGGCGAGCGCCCCGACGAGCCGGCCGGCCCGGTTCGTCATGATCCGCGCCAGGACGCTCGTCGCGGCGCGCGAGAGGAGGATCGCGGTGAGCGTCCCGAGGGCCGCGGCGAGGAGGGCGGGCGGGATGGCCGCGGGGTGGCCGGACCACGACCCCACCTGGGCCAGCGCGAGGACGGAGAGCATGAGGGCGGGGATGCCCGTGTAGGCGGCGGCGAGCAGCCCTCGCGCGAGCTCGCGGGCCCGCAGCGGCAGCACGGCGAAGCGTGCCGGGTCCAGGACGTTGTCGACCCCCGTGGCGACGAGGCTGAGCACGCCCCACATCAGGGTGATGAAGGCGAAGAGCGGCACGGTGAGCGCGGTCATCCGCAGCGGGCGCAGGGCGAGCAGGACGAGCCCGGGACCGAGGACGAGGACCACCCCGAGGGCGGCGAGCGCCCCGATGATCGAGGAGACCAGGTGCAGCGAGCTGCGCGACATCGCCGTCCACCACATCGCGAGCCGCAGCCGCACGACGAGTCCGACCACGTCAGGCCCCCGCGCTCAGCCCAGCCACGACAACCCCTCCCCGGCGACGTCGGTCGCGCCGACGAGCTCGAGGAACCGCGTGTGGAGCGAACCGCCAGCGGTGAGGGCCGCTGTCGTGTCCGCCGCGAGCACCCGGCCACCGGCGATGACGGCGACCCGGTCGCAGAGCCCCTCGACGAGCTCCATGACGTGGCTCGACATGACGACCGTGCCGCCGGAGCCGACGTACCGGCGCAGGATGGTGCGGATCGCCTGGCCCGACACCGGGTCGACGGCCTCGAACGGCTCGTCGAGGACGAGCAGCCTCGGCGCGTGGATGAGCGCCGCGGCGAGGCTGATCTTCTTCACCATGCCCGCGCTGTAGTCGGCGACGACGGTGCGCGCGTCGTCGGTGAGGTCGAGGACGGCGAGCAGCTCGGTCGCCCGCTCCTCGGTCACCTCGCGGGGCATCCGACGCAGGGCGCCGACGTAGTGGAGCAGCTCGCGGCCGGAGAGCTGCTCGAAGAGGCGCATCCCGTCGGGCGAGATGCCCATGACGGCCTTGGCCGTGGCCGGGTCCGCCCAGACGTCGACGCCGAGGACCCGCGCGGTGCCGCCGTCGGGCCGGAGCAGCCCGGTCGCCATCGACAGGGTCGTCGTCTTCCCCGCACCGTTCGGTCCGACGAGCCCGTAGAGCGAGCCGCGGGGAACGGTGAGCGACAGCTCGTGGACGACCCGTCGCCCCCGGAACGCCTTGACGAGGCCGACGAGCTCGAGCGCCGGCCCCTCCCCCACCGCCTCAGTCACACACGGCGCCCTGGCTCGCGCTGCCGACGAGCCGGCGGTACTTCGCCAGCACGCCCCGGGTGTACTTGGGGCTCGGGTGGGTGACGCCCTCGGCGCGGCGGCGGCCCATCTCGGCCTCGTCGACGAGGAGGTCGAGGGTGCCGTTCGCGACGTCGAGGCGGATCGGGTCGCCGTCACGGACGAAGGCGATCGGACCCTCGTCGACGGCCTCCGGGGCGACGTGGCCGACGCACAGCCCGGTCGTGCCGCCGGAGAACCTCCCGTCGGTGAGCAGCAGCACGTCCTTTCCGAGGCCGGCACCCTTGATCGCGCCGGTGACGGCGAGCATCTCGCGCATGCCCGGGCCGCCCTTGGGACCCTCGTACCGGATGACGACGACGTCGCCGGCGCCGAGCGAGCCGTCCTCGACCGCGTCCATCGCGCTGCGCTCGCCGTCGAAGACGCGCGCCCGGCCCTCGAAGACGTCGGAGTCGAAGCCGGCCGACTTGACGACCGCGCCGTCGGGGGCGAGCGAGCCGGTGAGGATGGTGATCCCACCCGTGGGGTGGATCGGCTGCTGCATCGCCCGCACGACCTTGCCGTCGGTGTCCGGGGGCCGGATGTCGGCGAGGTTCTCGGCCATCGTCCGGCCGGTGACGGTCAGGCAGTCCCCGTGGAGCAGACCCGCGTCGAGCAGGGCGCGCATGACGACCGGGACGCCACCGACGCGGTCGATGTCCGTCATCACGTACTGGCCGAACGGCTTGACGTCGGCGAGGTGCGGGACCCGGGCACCGACCCGGCGGAAGTCCTCGAGGCTGAGGTCGACGTCGGCCTCGTGGGCGATGGCGAGCAGGTGCAGGACGGCGTTCGTCGATCCCCCGAAGGCCATGACGACCGCGATGGCGTTCTCGAAGGCCTCCTTGGTCATGATGTCGCGGGCGGTGATCCCGCGACGGAGGAGCTCGACCACGGCCTCGCCGGACTTGCGCGCGAAGCCGTCCCGGCGCCGGTCGGTGGCCGGCGGGGCGGCGGAGCCGGGGAGCGACATCCCGATGGCCTCCGCGACCGACGCCATGGTGTTGGCGGTGTACATCCCGCCGCAGGCACCCTCCCCCGGGCAGATGGCCCGCTCGATGGCGTCGACGTCCTCGCGGGACATCAGGCCCCGCGCGCACGCGCCGACCGCCTCGAACGCGTCGATGATCGTCACCGTCCGCTCCGAGCCGTCGGACAGCTTGGCGATGCCCGGGAGGATCGACCCCGCGTAGAGGAACACCGAGGCCAGGTCGAGGCGGGCGGCCGCCATGAGCATCCCGGGCAGCGACTTGTCACAGCCGGCGAGGAGGACCGAGCCGTCGAGCCGCTCGGCGTTCATCACGGTCTCGACGGAGTCGGCGATGATCTCGCGGCTGACGAGGGAGAAGTGCATTCCCTCGTGACCCATGGAGATGCCGTCGCTCACCGAGATCGTCCCGAACTCCAGCGGGTAGCCACCCGCGGCGTGGACGCCGTCCTTGACCGCGTCGGCGAGCCGGTCGAGGGAGAGGTTGCACGGCGTGATCTCGTTCCACGAGCTCGCCACCCCGACCTGGGGCTTGGCGAAGTCGTCGTCCCCCATGCCGACCGCTCGCAGCATCCCTCGGGCAGCGGCCTTCTCCAGACCGTCCGTGACGTCGCGGCTGCGGGGCTTGATGTCGGGAGACGTGGTCATGGCGCCATCCTAGGTTCGGCCCCCGGCCGCCGGAGGGTCGTTCCGGCGGCCGGGCCGGGCGTCACCGCTCGGGCGCCCCGGAGGCGCTGGGCACCGGAACCTCGGTCGGCGTGCCGGAGACCTCCGGGTGCTCGTGGCGGCCCTCCCGCTGCGGGCGGGAGGCCTGGAGCCGCCGGGGCCACCAGAAGCGGTCACCGAGGACGATCGCGATCGCGGGGACGAGGAGGGTGCGCACGACGAGGGTGTCGAGGAGCACCCCGACGCAGATGACGACGCCGAGCTGGGCCAGGACGACGAGCGGCAGCACCCCGAGGACGGCGAACACCGCCGCGAGGAGGATGCCGGCGCTCGTGATGACCCCGCCGGTCGCCGACAGCGCCCGCAGCATCCCCTCGCGGGTGCCGTGCTCGCGCGCCTCCTCCGCCGCCCGGGTGACGAGGAAGATGTTGTAGTCCACGCCGAGCGCGACGAGGAAGACGAACGCCAGGAGCGGGACGCCCTCGTCCAGCCGCTCGAAGCCGAGGACCTGGGTGAAGAGGACCCACGAGATGCCGAGGCTGGCGAGGTACGTCGCGACGACGGTGGCGACGAGGACGACCGGCGCGACGACGGAGCGGAGCAGCCCGCCGAGCGCGAGGACGACGAGGGCGAGGACGAGCGGGATGATGACCATCCGGTCGCGCGCGGACGCCGCGGCGGTGTCGACGGCCTCCGCCTCGGTCCCCCCGACGTGGGTGTCGGGCACGCCGGCGACGGCGTCGCGGATGTCGGTGATCGTCGCCCGGGCGGCGTCCGTGCCCGGGTCCGCGGCGAGCACGGCGTCGACCTCGGTGACGCCGTTCCCGCTCGCGCCGACGCGCGCCGTGGAGACGCCCTCGACGCCCGCGACGAGGTCGGCCACCTGCTGTCCGTCCGCAGTCGTCATGACGACGGTCGGGTCGATGGAGCCCGCCGGGAAGGACTCGGCGTAGCGGTCCGCCGCGACGATGGACTCCGGGGTGTCGAGGAACTGCTGGGAGGTCGACAGGCCGGCCTGGATCTGGCTGATCCCGCCCGCGGCGACGGCGAGACCGACGACGACGACGGCGATGACCGCGCGGGGGCGGCGGGCGACGGCGTCGCCGACCCGGCGCCACGGCGAGCGGGCGTCGGCGAGGGCGGTCTGGCCGACCCGGGGCACCTTGGGCCAGAAGATCCACCGGCCGAAGACGACGAGCGCGGCCGGCAGGACGACGAGGACGGTGAAGGCGGCGACGAGGATGCCGACCGCGGAGGCGAGGCCGAGGCCACGGGTCGCCGGGAAGAGCGAGAGGAGCAGGGTCATCAGGCCGAGGAACACCGTGGACGCGCTCGAGACGACGGCCTCGGTCGTGCGGCGCAGGGCGTGGGCCATCGCGGCCCGGCGGTCCTCGGTGACCCGCAGCTCGTCGCGGTAGCGGGAGATGAGCAGCAGGGCGTAGTCGGTCCCGGCCCCGAAGACGAGGACCGAGAGGATGCCGACCGTCGACTCGTCCCACGCCACGTCGAACGCGGCGAGGGTGCGGGTGGCGGCGACGGCGGCCACCTGGTCGGCGACGCCGACGACCGTCAGCGGCACGAGCCAGAGGACCGGGCTGCGGTAGGTGATGACGAGGAGGATCGCGACGACCGTGGCCGTGGCGAGGAGGAGCCGGGTGTTGGCGCCGTCGAAGACGCCGGCGAGGTCGGCCTGGACCGCGGCCGGTCCGGTGACCTGGGCGGTCACGCCGGCCGGGAGGTCGGTGGAGGCGGCGCTGCGCAGCTCGGCCACGGCGTCGGCCGTCGCGACCGCGTCGGGCTCGTCGACGGGCACGACGACGACGGCCGCGGTGCCGTCCTCGCTGACCTGAGGTGGCATCCCGGTCGCGCCCGGCAGGGTCGCGGACTGCGCCTGCACGGCCGCGAGCTGATCCTGCGACAGGGGGGCGTCGCTGCTGTAGAGGACGATCGCGGCCGACCCCTCCTCCTGCGGCAGCTGCGCGCGCAGTCCGGCGGCCGCGCGCGAGTCCGAGCCGAGGGGCAGGGCGGTGAGCGTCGACGGGGGCTTCTCGGCCTGGCCGACGACCCCGATGAGCACCCCGGCGATCCCGAGGAGGACGAGGGCGAGCGGGCCCGCCACCCAGCGCCGGGTGATGAGCTGCGCGAGTCGGGACATGGTCCACCTTCCGTGGCTAGACTGTTCCGGTCGGTAACTGGATGATTCAGAAAGTTACTAAGTAGGTGAGTGATATTACGGACCGGACCCGCTCCGAGGCAAGTCCGGGGGTAGAGGCCGTCGTCCCCGGCTGGCGCCCCTCGCCGACCCTCGAGGCCCTCCAGGAGCTCGTCGACGTCGCGGCCCAGGTCCCCCACGAGTTCGCCCGCGCGGCAGGCCTGTCCACCTCCGAGCTGCACTCCCTGCGCCACCTCATGGACCACCCGATGGGGCCGGTCGAGCTGGCGAAGGCCTTGGGGGTGACGTCCGCCGCGTCGTCCGGGGTGGTCGACCGGCTCGCCGCCCGGGGGCACGTCGAGCGCCGGCCGCACCCGGAGGACGGCCGACGCACCGAGGTCGTCATCACCGAGAGCGGGCGGGCCGAGGTCCTCGCCCGGCTCGCCCCGATGTTCGCGGCCCTCGCCGCCCTCGACGGCCCCCTCGACGCGCACGACCGGGAGGTCGTCGAGCGCTACCTGCGCGGCGCGACCGCGGCGATGCGCGCCCTCATGTGACCCCGACTCCCCTGCACTCCTTGCCAGTTGGGCCGCCCGACACCCCCTCCTCAGGGGTGTCGACCGGGCCAACTGGCAAGGAGTCGGGGTTCCGGGGCGCCGGGCCCGGGGCCGGGACGGGGCGGAGGGTGGCGACGGACCTCCGCACAGGGCGCATACTGGGGGGTGATGACGACGCGACCCGCCCGTGAGCCCAGGTACTCCGCAGGGAGCCCCTTCAGCGCACGACCCGAACCGACCATCGAACGGTTCGCCGTTCTCGACCGCGTGACGCACGAGAAGTTCGGCCTCGGCCGGGTCGTCGCGGAGGAGCCGGGTGCCGTGATCGTCGACTTCGGCTCCCAGCAGGTCCGCGTCTCCAGCCCGTACCGCCGGCTCACCAAGCTGTAGCGGAGCCGCCGGGCACGGTGGCAGGTCTCACGCAGCCCCGCGGTCGACAGCCGGCCACGGCACGGAGCATGGTGGCGCCATGAAGGCCTGGCGAGCGGAGGACGGGTCGCTGCGGCCCCACGACGTGCGCGACCCAGAGCCCGGCCCGGACGAGCTGCTCGTCGCGGTCGAGGTGTGCGGGGTGTGCCGCACCGACCTCCACGTCGTCGACGGCGACCTCCCGGTGCACCGGACCGGCGTCGTCCCCGGCCACCAGGTCGTCGGTCGCGTCGTCGCCACCGGCGCCGCCGTCGTCGGCTCGGCCCTCGGAGACCGGGTGGGGGTGGCCTGGCTGCACCGGACCTGTGGCGTCTGCAGGTGGTGCCGAACGGGCCGCGAGAACCTTTGTCCCACAGCGCAGTTCACCGGCTGGGATGTCGACGGCGGCTACGCCGAACGGGTCCTCGTGCCGGAGGCGTACGCCTACCCCCTTCCCGACGGCGACGAGGCGGTCGGGCTGGCCCCCCTCCTCTGTGCCGGCATCATCGGCTACCGGGCGCTGCGACGCGCCAACCTCCCGCCGGGGGGCGTGCTCGGCATCTACGGCTTCGGCTCGAGCGCCCACATCACCGCCCAGCTCGCCCTCGCAGCCGGCAACCGGGTCGTCACTGTGACCCGCGGCGAGGAGAACCGCCGGCTCGCGGCGTCCCTCGGCGTCGACGTGGTCCCCGAGGAGGACGGCACGCCCCCGGAGCCGCTCGACTCAGCCATCGTCTTCGCCCCCGTCGGCGACCTGCTCGTCGACGCGCTCGACGCGACGACGGCCGGTGGGACGGTCGTCTCGGCGGGCATCCACATGTCCCCGCTCACCGGCCTCGACTACGACCGGTCACTCTTCCGGGAGCGGGACCTGCGCTCCGTCACGGCCAACACGAGGGCCGACGGGATGGAGTTCCTCGCGCTCGCCCGCAACCTGCGGCTGGCCCCCTCGGTCACCGAGTACCGCCTCGACGAGGCCGACCGGGCGCTCGCCGACCTGCGATCCGGGCGCGCCTCGGGCTCACTCGTCCTCCGGGTGGGATGACGAGGCCGCGGGCCGCGCGGTCCGGTCAGCCTCGGGCGACGTGGAAGCGCTCGAGCCGCGCGTCGCCGTAGTCGAGGTCGGCCCAGCGGCCCGCGTAGTGGAGCAGGGCGAGGCCGCACGTGGGGAACCCCTCCCCCAGTGCCTGGTGCCCCTCGGTGCTGCCCTCGCCGTCGGCGAGCAGTGACGTGAGGACGGGGATCCCCGGCGCGTGGCCGACGACCATGACCACGTCCGCGTCGTCGTCGGCCTCCCGGATGACCTCGAGCAGCCGGTCCGGCGAGGCGTTGTAGATCCGCTTGTCGAGGTGGACCTCGGTCTCGGGGCAGCCGCCGGCCCAGACGCCCTCGGCCGTCTGCTGGGTCCGCTCGGACGTCGAGCACAGCACCTCGTCGAGCCCGATCCCGTTGTCGTGCAACCACCGTCCCGCAGCCTGTGCGTCGCGACGGCCGCGCGAGGTGAGCTCGCGCTCGTGGTCGCGGTCCCACCCGCCCTGTTCCGCCTTGGCGTGCCGGAGGAGGACGAGCATGCGGTCGCGGGCTGCGATGGTCATACCTCGATGATGCCCCTTCCCGGCCGTCGCCGTGAGCCCTGATGAGCACCGTCACGGCTACGGTGGGGGATGTCGCGGCGAGGGCGCCGCACCGACGAGAGGGACGCACCGTGAGCGCATACGACGACATCCTGGGCGCCATGCCGGTCGACGACATCGCCCGTCAGGTGGGTGCGTCCCCGGACGAGGTGCGCCAGGCCGCCTCCGCCGTCCTGCCGGCGCTGATGGGAGGCCTCCAGGCCAACGCCCAGCAGCCGTCGGGTGCGCAGTCCCTCGCCGAGGCCCTCGGCCAGCACGACCCAGGCCTGCTCGAGGGCGGAGCGAGCCTGTCGAGCATCGACGAGCAGGACGGCCGGGCCATCGCCGCGCACATCTTCGGCGACCAGCAGGACGCCGTCGCCCAGCGCCTCGGCGAGTCCCCGCTCAGCGGGTCCGGGGTCGGTGGCGGGCTCGTCTCCAAGCTCATCCCGCTCCTCGCCCCGATGGTCCTCAGCTGGCTCGCCGGCCGGGTCCTCGGCGGCCGCGGCGGGTCGACCCCGTCGGCCACCGGAGGCGGCGGGCTCGAGAGCGTCCTCCAGGACGTGCTCGGCTCTGCGACCGGCGGCTCCGCCGCCGGGAGCACCCCGTCGTCCGGGGGCATCGACGCCGGCAGCATCATCGGCGACGTGCTCGGCGACCTGCTCGGCGGCGGCCGCCGCTGACGGCGCCGCCGCTCCAGCGAGCGGCGGGCGTCAGGAGACGCCGAGCCGCTCGAGGATGAGCTCGCGCGCCGAGCCGGCGTCGGCCTGGCCCCGCGTCTCGCGCATCACCTGGCCGATGAGCGCGCCCACGGCCTGCACCTTGCCGTCGCGGATCTTCTGGGCGACGTCCGGGTTCGCGGCGATGACGGTGTCGACGGCGGCCTCGAGGGCGCCGGTGTCGCGGACGACCCGCAGACCCCGGGCGTCGGCGACCTGCTCGGGCGAGCCGTCGCCGTCGAGGACGCCCTCCCACGCCTGGCGCGCCATCGAGTCGTTGAGCCGACCGCTCGTCACGAGGCCCTCGAGCTCGACGACGTGTGCCGGCGTGACCCCGAGGCGGGCGGCGTACGTCGGCACGTCGAGGCCCTCGGTGTTGGCACGCCGGGCGATCTCGCCCGACCACCACTTCCGCGCCGAGGCCGGCGAGGCCCCCGCGGCGACGGTCTCCTCGACGAGCTCGACGAGCCCGGCGTTGATGACGTCGCGCATCTCGAGGTCGCTGTAGCCCCACGCCGACTGGAGCCGCTTCCGGCGCTCCGCCGGCGGCTCCGGCAGCGTGCCCCGCAGCGCCTCGACGGTCTCGGCCGACGGCGCGACGGGGACCAGGTCGGGCTCCGGGAAGTAGCGGTAGTCCTCGGCGTCGGACTTGACCCGGCCCGAGGTCGTGATGCCGGTGTCCTCGTGCCAGTGCCGGGTCTCCTGGGTCACCGCGCCCCCGGACCGGAGGATGGCGGCGTGCCGGCCGACCTCGTAGCGCACGGCCCGCTCGACCGACCGCAGCGAGTTGACGTTCTTGGTCTCGGTGCGCGTCCCGAGGACCCCGGACCCCGCCGGGGACAGGGAGAGGTTGACGTCGCAGCGCATGGAGCCCTGCTCCATCCGGACGTCGGAGACGTCGAGGGCCTTGAGGAGGTCGCGCAGCGTCGCCACGTACGCCCGGGCAACCTCCGGGGCCCGCTCGCGCGTGCCGGTGATCGGCTTCGTGACGATCTCGATGAGCGGGATGCCGGCCCGGTTGTAGTCGACGAGGCTGTGCGTGGCGCCGTGGATGCGCCCCGTCGAGCCGCCCACGTGGAGGGACTTGCCGGTGTCCTCCTCCATGTGCGCGCGCTCGATCTCGACGCGGTACGTCGAGCCGTCCTCGAGCTCGACATCGAGCCACCCGTCGTGGGCGATCGGCTCGTCGTACTGCGAGGTCTGGAAGTTCTTCGGCATGTCCGGGTAGAAGTAGTTCTTCCGGGCGAAGCGGCACCACGGGGCGATGTCGCAGTTGAGCGCCAGCCCGATCCGGATCGCCGACTCGACGGCCTTCTCGTTGACGACGGGAAGGGCCCCCGGCAGCCCCAGGCAGACGGGGCACACCTGGGTGTTCGGCTCGGCGCCGAAGCCGGTCGGACAGCCGCAGAACATCTTCGTCGCGGTGGACAGCTCGACGTGCACCTCGAGGCCCATCACCGGGTCGAACGCGGCGAGGGCCTCGTCGTAGGGCAGGGTCGCCTCGGCGCCGGCCGTCGTCGTCATCGGGAGACCTCCGTCGTGAGCTCGGGGGCGCGGTCGAGGATGCCGCCGCCCCATGCCGCGGTGAGCCGGGCCTCGAGGGCCGCCCCGACCGCGTAGAGCCGGTCGTCGGCGAGGGCCGGGGCGAGGACCTGGAAGCCGGCGGGGAGCCCGTCCTCGTCGGCGAGGCCGCTCGGCACCGAGATCCCCGGGATGCCGGCGAGGTTCGCCGGGATCGTCGCGACGTCGTTGAGGTACATCGCCATCGGGTCGTCGAGCTTGTCGCCGAACCGGAACGCCGTCGTCGGGGCCGTCGGGCTGACGAGCACGTCGGCGCTCTCGAAGGCGCGGGCGAAGTCGTCGGCGATGAGCCGGCGGACCTTCTGCGCCGAGCCGTAGTAGGCGTCGTAGTAGCCGCTGGAGAGGGCGTAGGTGCCGAGGATGATGCGCCGCTTGACCTCGGCGCCGAACCCGGCGTCCCGGGTCGCCGCCATCACCTGCTCGGCGCTCGGGTCGTCGACGCCGTCGGGCGCGACCCGCAGCCCGTAGCGCATCGCGTCGAACTTCGCGAGGTTGCTGCTCGCCTCGCTCGGGAGGATGAGGTAGTACGCGGCGAGGGCGTAGGTGAAGCTCGGGCAGGAGACCTCGACGACCTCGGCCCCTCCGTCGACGAGGTGCTGGACGGCCTCGTCGAAGCGCCGCTGGACGCCGGCTTGGAAGCCCTCGCCGGTCAGCTCCCGGACGATGCCGATCCGCATCCCGCTGACGTCGGCGCGGCGGGCCGCCTCGACGACCGGCGGCACCGGCGCGTCGATCGACGTGGAGTCCAGGGGGTCGTGGCCGCCGATGACCTCGTGGAGGAGGGCGGCGTCGAGGACGGTGCGGCTGCACGGGCCGGCCTGGTCGAGCGAGGAGGCGAGCGCGACAAGGCCGTAGCGCGAGACGCCACCGTACGTCGGCTTGGTGCCGACGGTGCCCGTGACGGCCGCCGGCTGGCGGATCGAGCCGCCGGTGTCGGTGCCGATGGCGAGCGGCGCCTGGAAGGAGGCGACGACGGAGGAGGAGCCGCCTCCGGACCCACCGGGGATCCGCTCGAGGTCCCACGGGTTGCGGCTCGGGCCGTAGGCGCTGTGCTCGGTCGAGGAGCCCATGGCGAACTCGTCCATGTTCGTCTTGCCGAGGATCGGCATCCCGGCGGCCCGGAGCCGGGCGACGAGGGTCGCGTCGTAGGGCGGCACCCACCCCTGGAGGATTCGGGACCCGCACGTCGTCGGCAGGCCGCGCGTCGTCATGACGTCCTTGACCGCGATCGGGACCCCGGCCAGTGCGTGCAGCGCCTCACCGGCGGCGCGGCGGCGGTCGACGTCGTCGGCGGCGGCGAGCGCGCCGTCGGCGTCGACGTGGAGGTAGGAGTGGACCGCGCCGTCGACGGCCGCGGTGCGATCCAACAGCGACTGCGTCACCTCGCGGGAGGAGACGGTGCCGGCACCGAGGAGGTCGGCGAGCTCCGCGGCG
>DASSQJ010000300.1:0-11539 GCA_035702545.1 Phycicoccus sp. | reverse complement strand
CGCGTGAGCCGGCGCGCGGACGGCTCGACCGTCCTCGAGTTCGGAGACGCGGTCCACGGGCGCCGACCCGCGGGCGGCGAGCTCGTCACCGTGACGTACCGCGCCGGGTCACCGACGCCGGCCGGCTCAGTGCTGGGCATCCACCGTGGCGTCGTCGTCGACGCCCTCGACCCGATGATGGAGCGCCGGCTCCTCGTGCGCGTCCCGTCGGTGCTCGGGGACCAGGGCGCGTGGGCGCTCGCGTGCCTCCCTGTGGGCGCGGCGGACGAGCTCCCGGACGTCGGTGACGCGGTGTGGGTGGCGTTCGAGGACGGCGATCCCTCACGTCCCGTGTGGCTCGGGCGGCCGGGGAGGCGCTGACCCGGGGGCGACGCAGGTCACGGCGGTGCGCCATCGTCCGTCGATAGCATGACGGGGCCGCGGGCCCCGCCCGCACCCCACCACTCGGAGGTCGCTTTGGCACGCTCGACGGAGCTCTCGGAATCCCTCGCCCTCACCGGCCTCATGGCCGACCTCCCGGTCACGAAGGCGTCGACCACCTCTCGCGTGGTGGTCAACAACCCGGCGCTGCGCGTCGTCGTCTTCGCCTTCGACGAGGGCGAGCTGCTCACCGACCACTCCTCCCCCCGCGCCGTCGTCGTCCAGCTCCTCGACGGGGCGATCCGCTTCACCGTGGGCGACGTCGAGCACGCGATGTCGCCGGGTGACGTCATCTACCTGGCGCCCGGGGAGCGGCACGCGCTCGTCGCCGACCGCCCCAGCCGACTCAGCCTCGTCATGGTCGACGTCGAGGCCACCTCCGCCGCCTCCTGACCCGCGCCGGGCCATCGGCCCGGGTGACCTTCCCCTCCCGGCGCCGAGCGACCGCCACCGCCCGGGGGACGCTGGTGGTCGGGCTCGTCAACGACTGGGTGGGCGACCGGGACACCCCCTTCCAGATGGGGCTGCTCGCCGTGTTCGACCCCGGTCCGTTCGCGCGGGACGACGGGTCGGTCGACCTCCCCCGGGTGGCGCACGAGTTCGCGGACCGGGCTGCCGGGATCCCCACGCTGCGCCGTCGCGTGATCTGGACGCTCCCGGGCGAGGGACGCCCCGCCTGGGTCGTCGACCCCTCGGACGACCCCGTGGGGCACGTCGCGGCGGCACGCGTGCCCGAGGGCGTGGACCTCGCGACGTGGGCGGCGAACCGGTCGGTGGTCCCCCTGGACCGGGACCGGACGATGTGGCGCGCGGATGTCCTCGACGGACTGCCCGGCGGGCGCTTCGCCGTCCTCCTCGTCGTCCACCATGTCCTCGTCGACGGGTTGGCGGGGATGCGGCTGCTCGCCACCCTCCTCGACCCGTCGCCGGACGCCACCCGGGAGGAGGGCCCGCGACCGGGTCCGCAGCCGCCGCCCTCGCACCGCGAGCTCGTCCTCGACCGCCTGAGTGCGATGGGACGACCACCCCGGGACGGACCGGACCGGGCCCGTCCGGCACGTCCCGGGCCGCGCCGGGCCGTCGCGCAGTACCGGAGCGCGATGGCCGACTTCGCCGCACCGATCGCCCGTACCTCGCTGCCTCGGCACGTCGGCCCGACGCGACGGATGACCGTGGTCACGGCCGTGCTCGAGCCGCTCCGCTCGGCGGGACACCGCCACGGCGCGACCGTCAACGACCTCGTCCTCGCTGCGGTGGCGCGAGGGCTGCGGGAGCTCCTGACGGCACGTGGGGAGTGCCACGAGTCCCTCAGCGTCCGGACCATCCTCCCCGTGGCCACCGACGGGTCCGGCCAGGCCACCGCGATGATGGTCGTCGACCTGCCCGTCGGCAGTGCCGACCCCGCGCGGCGCCTCGCCGCCGTCGTCCAGCAGACCACCGCGCGCAAGGCGCGCCTGCGGGCCGCGGGACCCACCCGCCCGAACGAGGCCCTGACCCTCCCCCTCCCGGTCGCCCGGGTCGTCATCCCGTGGGCGAGGCGGCGCGGGAGCGCGAAGATCCACCTCTCGGTCACCAACGTGCCCGGACCGCGGACCACGTTGTGGTTCAAGGGTGCCCGCATGGTCGATGCGGTGCCGGTCCCTCCTCTCGTCCCCCTCGTCGGCCTGACGGTGGCGGCGCTCTCCTACGACGGACGGCTCTGCGTCGCCGTCAACGCCGACGGCGGCGTCGACGACCTCGGCCTCCTCGCGGCCGGCATCGCGGCATCCTTCGCCGACCTCGGTGCCGACGTCGCCCGAGGCATCCTCGACTGATTGCCACTTCGACCCCTCGACCCTCCGTCTCGACGGCGTGGCGAGGGGTCGAAGGAGCAATCAGTCGGGGGCGTGGGTCGGCGTGAGGACGACCATCGGGGAGTCCGCCACCCAGTCGCCGAGGTCGAACGGCTGGTCGGCGTACCAGCCCTGGAGGCGCCACGCCTCCTCGGCGATCCGGCGCCGCTCGTGCGGAAGGGTCACCTCCGCCGACACGACCCGGACGTCGCGCCGGGGGTCGCGCAGGTGCAGGACGGCCTCCGGGTGCGCGCGCAGGTTGGCCAGCCAGTGGCGGGCCCCCGGCGTCCCGGTGAGGACGACGCGGCCGTCGACGACGACGTACCAGATCTCGACGCGGCGCCACTCACCACTCCGGCGGCCGACCGTGCTGACGTCACAGGTGCCGGTCGGCGGCAGGCCGTCCGTCGGGCTCGGGCCGGTAGCGGTCACGGCCCTGTGGACCCGTCGGGGAGCGGCACGCCCCACGCGTCGAGGTGGGCCACCCGGTCGACCGGAAGTCGCCGGGCCGGCCGGAGGGTGTCACCGAGAAGGTGGCCGACCGGGACGAGCGCGCACTGGGCGACGTCGTCCGGGACCCCGAGGACCTCGGCCGCCTCTGCCTCGTGGACCAGGTGCAGCGTGGTGAGGCTGCTCCCCAGCCCGCGCGCCCGAGCCGCCAGCATGAACGACCAGGTCGCCGGCAGGATCGAGGCCAGCCGGGCCACGACCGCCGGGACCGGGAGGTCCTCCAGCCTGCCCTCGACGCACGGGATGACGTGCACGGGCACCTCGTGGATGTGGTCGGCGAGGTACTGGGCCGAGCTGATGACGGCCCCGAGGCGTTGCTGACGAGGGTCCGCTGCCCGGTAGTCCCACCGCTGCGCGGCGAGGTAGTCCTCCCAGGCGCGGCGGTAGAGCTCGCCGAGCCGTCGCCGCTTCCCGGGATCGGTCACGACGAGGAAGTGCCAGCCCTGCCGGTTGCCACCCGACGGCGCCTGGAGGGCGACCTCGACGCACTCACGGACGAGCTCGAGGGGGACCGGACGCTCGAGGTCGATCCGCTTTCGCACCGCCCGGGTCGTCGTGAGGACCTCGTCCGCATCCATGTCGCGAGCCTCGCGTCCTGAGGAGTCGTCGCCTCCGGCGACGCTAGCACCGGGCCGGCACCCCTCCTAGCCGTCCTGCCGTCTCGCCACGAGGTACATCGGGACGAAGAGGACCGACCCGAGGAGGCAGAGGACCGCCCAGGTCGCGGGCTGGTCGATCGTCATCCCGAGGAGCACCACCGAGACCGGGCGGCCGGCGCGCTGCCGCACCTCGGCGTCCCTGAGCACCCAGACGGCACACACCGCGACGAGCGCGACCAGCACGGCCGCTGCCAGGACCGGCGTCCTCACCCCACGAGTGTCCCACCGGCATCCGGACACCCCGAGTGGAGACGTGCCGCCGTCGACATCCGCTCCGGGGCGACGTCCCGCGGACCCGTCCGCAGGAGGGGCGTCACCGTCCTGAGGTCACCGCGGAGGGAGGACCCGGAACTCGTTGTCGTCCGGGTCCAGCAGGAGCACCGCGCCCTCCGGGCCTCGCGGTGGCCGGCGAGCGCCGAGGTCGACGAGCTCCTCGGCCGCGGCCTCCGGCTCCCCACCGTCCGTGACGAGGGTGAGCCGCTGGCGCCGGCCGGGGCGGTGGGGGGCCACCGGCGGGCCTCCCCAGGCGACCTTGGTGCCACCGTCCGGCGACTGGATCGCCGTCTCCCCGTCGCGGTCCCACACGAGCGGCCACCCGAGCGCGCCGCTCCAGAACAGGCCCACGTCCCGGGTGCCGTCGCACGCGAGCTCACCGAGGGGACCACAGCCGGCGAGGAAGGAGCTGTCCGGACCGATGACGCAGAACTCGTTCCCCTCCGGGTCGGCGAGGACGACGTGGCCCTCCTCCGGCCGCTGACCGACGTCGAGGTGGGAGGCGCCGAGGGCCAGCGCCGCGGCCACGATCCGCTGCTGGTCCTCGGGGTCGGCACTGGTCAGGTGGAGATGCACCCGGTTCGGTCGCGCCGGGCGTGCCGTGGACGGGACGAACTCGAGGCCGAGCTGCGCGCCGCTGCCCGGGAGCAGTACGCCGCCCGAGTCCTCGACGACGTCCCGGTCGAGCAGGGCCGCCCAGAACCCGGCCGTCCGACCCGGGTCGTCCGAGTCGAAGGTCACCGCCGACAGCCGGAAGGACATCCGCCAACCGTAGGCCAGCGACCGCCCGTGAGCCAGCGAGCGCCGTTCAGCGGGCCGGGGCGCCGCTGAACGCCAGGACGCGCGCGGCGTGGGTCCGAGGGGCCTCCCCCGACCGGGGCACGGCGTCGAGCGCCTGCTCGAGGTCGGCGACGAGGTCGTCGGGGTGCTCGAGCCCGATGGAGAGCCGCACGACGTTCGCCGCCGGCCGGGCCGCGGGCGGGACCGGCCGGTGGGTCAGCGCCGCCGGGTGCTGGATCAGCGAGTCGACCCCGCCGAGGGACACCGCGTGCGTGAAGAGCCGGACCGACGAGGTCAGGGCGGCCGCCGCCTCGTAGCCACCGGCGAGCTCGAGGGCCACCATGGCGCCGGGGCCGCGCATCTGCCGGCCGATGATCCCGTCCGTGTCACCGTCGAGGCCGGGGTAGTGAACCCGTGCGACGGCGGGGTGCCCGAGCATCGCCTCGGCGACGCGGCGGGCCCCCTGCTGCTGGGTGCGGACGCGGACCGGCAGCGTGGGCAGCCCCCGGTGCAGGAGGTACGCGGCGAGGGGGTGGAGGAGCGCCCCGGTCGCGGCGCGGACGCGTCGCAGCGACTCTGCACGCCGCTCCGAGCAGGCGACGACCCCGCCGATGACGTCGCCGTGGCCACCGAGGTACTTCGTCGCGCTGTGCAGCGACATCGCGGCCCCGTGGTCGAGCGGGTTCTGGAGGACCGGCGTCGCGAAGGTGTTGTCGACGACGACGGGGACGTCCCCCGCCTGCTCGACGACCGCGGCGATGTCGACGAGCTCGAGCGTCGGGTTGCCGGGGGTCTCGAGGATGACGAGGGAGGTGTCCGGCCGGACGGTCCGGGCCACCTCGTCGGGTGCGCAGAAGGTCACCTCGGTGCCCAGCAGGCCCGTCGTGAGGAGGTGGTCGGTGCCGCCGTAGAGCGGCCGGATGGCGACGACGTGACGCCCCGGGCCCTCCGAGGTCGCGGCGAGGAAGGTCGCGGTCACCGCGGCCATCCCCGACCCGAACGCGACGGCCGCCTCGGCGTGCTCGAGGGCGGCCAGCCCCTCCTCGAAGCGGGCCACCGTGGGGTTCCACAGCCGCTGGTAGACGAACCCTCCGTCGGCGAGGGGGTGCCCGCCCGTGGCCATCGACTCGTAAGAGTCGCCGCCGTGGTCGATGTCGGGCAACGGGTTGGTCGTCGAGAGGTCGATCGGTGGGGCGTGGACGCCGAGGGCGGCGAGGTCGCCACGCCCACAGTGCACAGCCAGGGACTCGAGGTGCAGGTCGTCGTCACCCATACCCTCAGGATGGCTGAGATCACGATGAACCGCGACGAATGTTGCCGAAGGAACAACTCAGGTGTGCGAACCTGTCGTCGTGAGCAACATCGAGCGGTCGACGTCCGGGCTCGACTGGTGAGCGAGCAACGGCGCCCGCCACGCCCGCCGGCGGTCAGGGCCCCCGCCACCCTCGACGAGGTGGACCGCAGTGTCCTCGGCGTCCTGCTCGGCGACCCGGGCGTCACCGTCAAGGCGCTCGCGCACCGGCTCGGGCTCGCCGAGTCGACGGCGGCCTACCGGATCCGGGCCCTCCGCGAGCGCGGCGTCATCCGCGGGAGCCACCTCGACGTGGACCTCGCAGCGCTCGGGCGTCCGCTCGAGGCGATCGTCAAGGTCCGCCTCCAGAGCCACAACCAGGAGCTGGTCTCCCAGCTCTACGACGACCTCGTCGCGGTGCCCGGGGTCCTGCGCGCCTACCACGTCGCCGGCGCCGACGACTTCCACCTCCACGTGGCCGTCGCCGACGCCCAGGCGCTGCGCGACCTCGTCCTCGACCACGTGACCGTGCACCGGGTCGTGCGCTCGACGGAGACCCAGCTCGTCTTCGAGCTCCGCGAGGGGGTGGCGCTGCTCCCGGACGGGTGACGCGGCCGCCGCACGTCGCGGCCCGGGGCGCCTAGACTCGGCTCCACCTCGGTGTCCTCGGTGCGACGGGAGGCGCGTATGGGTCCAGGGGTGCCACCGGCCGCGGCGGACGACGCCACGGCGGACCGGCCCGTCCGCGTCTACGTCCTCGACGACCACGAGCTGATGCGTCGGGGGCTCCAGGGGGTGCTCGACGCCGACCCCGGGATCGAGGTGGTCGGCGAGTCCGCCTCGGCGGAGCGGGGGGTCCGGGCGATCCTCGCGCTGCGACCCGACGTGGCCCTGCTCGACGTCCGGCTCCCGGACGGCTCCGGCATCGAGGTGTGTCGGACGGTCCTCAGTCGGGACGCGGGGATCCGTGCCCTGATGATCACGAGCTTCGACGACGAGGAGGCCCGCACGGCCGCCGTCCTCGCCGGCGCCTCCGGGTTCATCCTCAAGCAGATCCGCGGCAACGAGCTCCTCGACGCGGTGCGCCGCGTCGCGGCCGGCGAACGACTGGTGACGGAGAGCTCCGGGCCGGGGACGACCACGACGCCGATGGACGAGCTCGCGGTGTCCTCGCTCACCCCCCAGGAGCGCCGGGTGCTCGACCTCATCGTCGAGGGCCTGACCAACGGCGAGATCGGCGAGCGCCTGGAGATCTCCGAGAAGACCGTGCGCAACCACGTGACGAGTGTGCTCGCCAAACTGGGGTTCACGACGCGCACCCAGGCCGCGGTCTTCATGGTCCGCCGCGGCAGCTGACGGTGCCGGGGAGCCGGTCGGCGTTGGCAGGCCCCCCGACCCCGAGTCAGATGGCCCCGAGCGTCCCGAGGGCGATGGGCACGGTGGGGAAGGTGGGGTAGCCGCCCCCGGTGTCCGTCGTGGCCTCGGACGCGGGTGCGTGCGCCCCGGCGACGGCGATCCGGACCCCGGCGAGCTGCACGCGACGGCGCACCGCCTCGACGACGCGGCCGGCCCCCTCCCGTGCCGCCAGCGCGGAGACGTCGACGACGACCCAGCGGGGCCTCAGCCCGAGGGCCTGCTCCGCCGCCCGGGCCGCCGTGGCGGGGTCCGGCTCCTCCACCCCCCTGAGGTGGACGACCGCGACCCGGCCACGGCGACCCGGGTGGAGCACGACCTCCGGCGGCGCGTCGGCGACGGCGCTCATACCGAGGCCACCCCTCCCGGTCCCGTCCGGGCCACCGCCTGCGTCCCCGCGGGCCCGGTCCCGAGCGGAACGAGGTAGCCGAGCTCGACGAGCCACGACCCCCCGCACCGCGGGCAGGCGAGGACGGCCCGTTCGGCCCCCGGCCTCGCGTGGAGACCGGGGACGCCGCATCCCGGACAGGTCCGCGGACGGCCCTGGCGCGTCGCGAGGTCGACGGTGGGGAGGGCCGCGGTCGGGCCGGTGGCTCGGGTCATGGGTCCATGACACCCCGCGCTTCGGAATCCGAACAGGGACAGGTGTCCCGGGTCGTCCCCGGAACCTTCGAAATCCGAAGGGCCCCAGCACCGGTCACGCCTCGGCGGGCTCCCGGACGAGGTCGAGCCCGTCCGGCAGTCCGTGCACCCGGGCACCGTCGGTGTCGACCTCGACGGTGACCGAGGAGCCGGCGACGTTGAGTCCCGTGACCGTGAGCGGCAGCAGCTCCTCGGGGACGGCGGGGGCGAGGTGGACCCGACCCTCGGGCACTCGGGGCTCGAGGCGGAGCAGGGTCCGCAGGAGGAGCAACGGGGCCGCGGCCGACCACGCCTGCGGTGAGCACGCCGTCGGGTACGGGACGGGGGGCATCCCGTTCTCACGCTCGAATCCGCAGAAGAGCTCCGGGAGGCGGCCCCCGGTGGCGGCCGCCGCGTCGAGCACCGCGCGGGCGACCCGGGTGGCCTCGGCGACGTGGCCGTAGCGCATGAGGCCGGCGGCGACGACGGCGCAGTCGTGCGGCCACACCGAGCCGTTGTGGTACGACATCGGGTTGTAGGCGCCCATCGAGCTCGCGAGCGTGCGCACCCCCCATCCCGTCGCGAGCTCGGGCGAGGCGAGGTGGGCGGCGAGCGCCGCGGCCCGCTCCGGGGCGACGATGCCGGTCCACAGGCAGTGGCCGAGGTTGGACGTCAGCGAGTCGACCGGCCGCTTCGACCCGTCGAGGGCGAGCGCGTAGTAGCCCCGGTCGGGCAGCCAGTACGCCTCCTCGAAGGCCGACCGGAGCCGCCGGGCACGGTGCCTCCAGTGCCGGGCCAGCTCCTCGTCCCCCGCCCGCCCGGCCAGCTCGGCGCGGGCCACCATCGCGGCATAGCCGTAGGCCTGGACCTCGCAGAGCGCGATCGGGCCCTCCGCGCACCGGCCCGCCGCGTCGGTGACGCCGTCCCACGAGTCCTTCCAGCCCTGGTTGGCCAGCCCCTCCGGCGTGAGCCGCTCGTACTCGACGAAGCCGTCCCCGTCGCGGTCCCCGTACTCGTCCATCCAGGCGAGCGCTCGGTCGACGTGCGGAATCAGTGGCTCGACCTCCGCCCAGGGCGCGCCCCACCGGCTCAGCTCGCCGACGAGCATGACGAAGAGCGCCGTCGCGTCGGCGGTGCCGTAGTAGACGTTCCCGCCGCCGAGGGAGAGCACCGAGCGGAGGCCGAACCGCATCTCGTGCAGGATCCGGCCGGGTTGCTCCTCGGTGCCGGGGTCGACCCGCCGCCCCTGGTGCCGGGCCAGCACCTGGAGGGTGCCGAGGGCGAGGCTCGGGCTGAGCGGCAACGTCATCCACGCGGTGAGCAGGGCGTCCCGGCCGAAGAGCGTCATGAACCACGGCGCGCCCGCGGCGACGACCTCCCGGTCGGGGTCCTCGGGGTCGAGGACGCGCAGGACGCCGAGGTCCTCCCACGACTGGCGCAGCGTCGTGAGGAGGCCGTCGTCGGGTGCCCGGACGACGGCGGTCCGCCCCCGCCACTCCGAGAGCCGGCCGATGGGGATGCCCTCGGCGACCTCGACGCCGCAGGGGTGCCGCGGGGGGACCGTCCAGCCGTCGAGCCGGGGCAGCACCTGGAGGCAGGCCGTCCACGTCTCGCGCGGGGCGAGGTCGAGCTCGTAGACGAGCCCGTGGAGGTCGTAGCGCGGCCGGGGAGACCCGGTGACCTGTACGCCACGGGTGTGGCCGCCCCACGTCCGGGCGAGGTCGAGCGCCTCGCGGCCGACCTCGAGGCTCATCTCGACGGCGTCGGTCGGGGGCCGGTTCTCCTTGACCTCGAAGATGTCGGCGAAGTCGGCCTCGACCTCGAGGGTCAGCGTGCACCGCAACGGCTGGGAGCCGAGGTTGCTGACCGTGACGTCCTCGCGCATCCCATCGCCGAGGTGGCGGGCCCGGCGGACGAGGACGGTGCTGTCGGCGTGCCCCGGCGCCGGCGCCGAGCGGGAGAGGAAGGTCGCGCTGAACGGCTCGTGGTGGTGGATGGCCAGGCCCTCGGTGGGGAGGTCGTCCAGCCGCAGGCGCCAGGTCGAGAGGATGCGGGTGTCGCGGTGGTAGAGCCCCTCGAGGCGGCCCGGCTCGATGTCGCCGTTCGGCCCGCTGACGCAGAACGACGAGCCCTCGAGGAGGGTGGTCGTCCCCTGCTGGCCACCCGTGGGGGGCCCTCCGCCGAACTCCCAGGGCCCGCTCACCGGGTGGCCGCCTCGGCGGGCGGCCGGTGGACCGCCCGGGCGCCCGGGTGGACGAGGAGGACGGGCACGTCGGCGTGCCGGAGGACGTGCCGCACGAGCCGGGCCCGCCCGGCTGCGAGGTGACCCGAGCAGCCGAGGGCGATGACGTCCGCGTGCTCGGCGCGCGCCGCGTCGAGCACCTCCTCCCGCGCCGACCCGGAGCGCAGCTCGAGCCGGCTGCCGGCCCTGCGGGCGTGCCGGGTGAGGAACTCCTCGCCCCACGAGTCGCGGGCGTGTGCCGGCTGGTCCCAGAAGAGGGGCGCGGTGTCCTCGTCGAAGACGTGGAGCACGACGACGTCCGCCCCGGGCCCGGAGAACAGGTCGAGCACCGCGACGACCGCGGACTCGGCCTCCCGGGTCCCGTCGAGG
This sequence comes from Phycicoccus sp., assembly GCA_035702545.1. Lineage (GTDB taxonomy): Bacteria > Actinomycetota > Actinomycetes > Actinomycetales > Dermatophilaceae > DASSQJ01. The sequence continues at coordinate 1,129 of DASSQJ010000300.1, read as the reverse complement.
GGGGCGAGGACGCGCGGGGGGTTGCCGAGGCCGACGCCGACGGCGGTCTCCGGGACGGCGAGGAGGGGCGCGGCGCAGTCGGGGAGCAGCCCCGCGGCCCACCCCTCCGGCTCGAGGGCGTCGGCCGGGACCACGAGGAGGTCCGCCGGTGAGGCCGCCGCCGACTGCAGGGCCGCTGCTCCGGCGTGGGCGAGGTCGTGCACGGTGAGCCGGGCCGTCAGGGCACCGGCGTAGTCACGGGCGACCGCGACGAGGGCCGGCGCGCGGTCGGTCCGGTCGATGACGGCGACGATCTCGGTCACGGTCCTCACCTTCCTCGCGTCCAGCCGTCCTCGCCACACACCAGGGCGACCTCGCCGTCGACGAGGCGTCGGCGGCCCCCGTCCCAGAGTGGCAGCGGACCGTCGGTCGACAACAGGGCCCGGTCCCCCTCGACCCGGAGCGACACCCGCCGGCCGAGGCACCGCAGGCGGAGCCGGAAGCCGTCCCACTCCGCCGGCACCGCGGGCTCGACGTGCAGGGCGCCGGCGCGGACTCGCATCCCGGCGAAGCCGTGGACGAGGGCCTGCCACGCTCCCCCCTGCGCCGCGACGTGCAGCCCGGCGGGGGTGGCGCCGGTGAGGTCGTCGAGGTCGATCCGCAGCGCCGTGCGCAGCAGGGCGACCGCCTCGTCGAGGCGGCCGGCCCGCGCGAGGAGCGAGGCGCTGATCGCCGGGGAGAGGCTCGAGCCGTGCGCCGTGCGGGGGTGGTAGAGGTCGAGGTTGGGTCGCAGCGACCCGGGGGCCACCTCGTCGGGGACGAGGTGGTGGAGCATGAGGACGTCCGGCTGCTTGATGAGCTGGGAGCCGTGCAACCGCTCGGGGGGCAGGAGGAGGTCGGCCGCCACGGGCACGCGCCCCAGCGCCTCGGCGGTGAGCGGTTCGAGCCGGTGGTAGCCCCGGTGCTGCTCGTAAACGCCCGTCGCGGGGTCGTAGCCGTCGGCGATCCGGTCCGCGAGGCGGCGCCACGCCATGACCTCCGTCGAGGAGCCGTCGAGGTCCTCGACGAGGTCGGCCGCGCGCCTGAGGTTCCACCGCGCCATGACGTAGGTGAACGCGTCGTCGTCGACGTCCTCGTGGTACTCGTCCGG
>DASSQJ010000299.1:0-4200 GCA_035702545.1 Phycicoccus sp. | reverse complement strand
GGGAGCATGACCTTCCGGCCGAAGATCCACGGCCCGGTGTCGACGACGACCCAGCTGCTGCCGACGTCGAACGTGGACCGGTCGACCTTCCCGATCGATCCGTCGACCGCCTCCACCGAGAACCCCGTGAGGTCCGTGTTGCCGGTCGAGACCGCAGCGCTCTCCCGATAGTTCCAGGCGTCCCAGGTACGGGTGGCCATGGCGTTCTCCTCTCGTTCGAGTGTGTGGTGCACTCCGCCCCGTACCCACTACCCCCGGCCGGTCAACCCCCCGAGCTGGGGGCCGGCCGGCGCGCGAGGGTGGTGCGGTGGCACGGCGGGCGAGGATCATCGGCCCCGAGGGGCACCACCCGGGGCTCCCGGACGAAAGGGCCGTCCCATGTCACACACGTACGGAGTCACCGAGGTCGTCGGCAGCTCGACCACGTCGATCGACGACGCGATCAGGACGGCCGTGGCCCGCGCCTCGAGCACCGTGCGCGGACTCGACTGGTTCGAGGTCACCGAGATCCGCGGGCACCTCGCGGACGGGGCCGTCGCGCACTACCAGGTGGGCCTGAAGATCGGCTTCCGCCTCGAGGAGTGAGGGGGCCACCCCCCTCAGGCGAGGGTGGGCTTGACCTCGGCGAGACGCCCCAGGAGGCCGTTGACGAACCGCGGGCTGTCGTCGGTGGACAGCTCGGTGGCGATGGCGACCCACTCGCTGATGGCGACCGGCTCGGGGACGTCCTCGGAGAAGAGCACCTCGTAGGCCCCGAGCCGCAGGACCGCCCGGTCGACCGCGGGCATCCGCTGGAGGGACCAGCCCTGCGAGTACGTCGTGATGAGCTCGTCGATCTGGTCGGCGTGCTCGACGACCCCTCGCACCAGGGTGGCCGTCAGCTCCGGCAGCGGGTGCTGGCTGACCGGCGCGGCGAGCCGCTCACGCAGCAGGCCGGCGGGGTCGACGCCGCGCTGCTCGGCCTCGAAGAGCAGGTCGAGCGCGCGCCGGCGGGCCTTGGTGCGGGCGGCCACGGGTCAGCTGACCCGGCCGAGGTAGGAGCCGTCGCGGGTGTCGACCTTGATCTTCGTGCCCTGCTCGAGGAACAGCGGGACCTGGATCTCGGCGCCGGTCTCGAGGGTCGCCGGCTTGGTGCCGCCGGTCGACCGGTCGCCCTGGAGGCCGGGCTCGGTGTAGGTGACCTCGAGGACCACCGAGGCGGGGAGCTCGATGAACAGGACGTTGCCGTCGTGCCGGGCGACGATGGCGTCCTGGTTCTCGAGGAGGTACTTCGCGGCGTCGCCGACGACCTCGGGGGCCACCGAGATCTGGTCGTAGGTCTCGGGGTCCATGAAGATGAAGTCGGTGCCGTCGTTGTAGAGGTACTGCATCGTCCGCTTGTCGACGTTCGCGGTCTCGACCTTGACGCCGGCGTTGAAGGTCTTGTCGACGACCTTGCCGCTCATGACGTTCTTCAGCTTCGTGCGGACGAAGGCCGGGCCCTTGCCGGGCTTGACGTGCTGGAACTCCACGACGGTCCAGAGCTGGCCCTCGATGTTGAGCACCAGGCCGTTCTTCAGGTCGTTGGTCGTCGCCACGTGCGCGATCTCTCTCTTCGTCGGATGGGGCCCGCCGAGCGGGCACGCGTCACCCCGGCGAGGGGGTGGGGAACCTCGCCATCCTACCGTCCGGGCGGGGGCGGCCCGACCGCCCGACGCGGAAGGGGGCCGCGCGAAGACCGCGCGACCCCCTTCCGCGGTTCGCGTTCAGCAGGTCGTCAGGAGGATGGCGTCATCCGAGATGACCGCCGGTCCACCGATCCCCGTGACGTACTGGGGGCTGACCCGGTCGACCTCCGCGCGGGTACCCGTCGTCACGCAGGTTGCCCGGCTCAGCAGCGTGGTGGCGTTCCAGTAGCCGGCGAGCGGGGCCGAGGCCAGCGCGTCCGGGAAGTTGTAGCCGTTGACGAGGAAGACCTCCGGAGCACCCTTGGGGAAGATCTCCTGGGACATCTTGACCGCGGTGTCGAACCGGTCCGTCCCGGCGGCGCGCACCACCGTGCTGGCCGGGACCGCGGCCTTGACCGCCGCTTCCACGGCGTCGCTGACGGCGCCCGTGCCGCCCGCGATGACGATCTTCGGAGGGTTGATCGCCTGCAGGGCCGCCTTGGTCTCGTCCGGCAGCGCGCCCCGACGGGTCAGGAGGAGGGACCCCCTCGCGTTCGCGGCGGCGCCCCCACCCCCGAGGGCGTCGGCGAAGGTCTCACCGGAGGCGAGCACGATGACGTCGAGGCCGTGGTTGTCCGGCGTCCCGTCGTTGTTCTCGTCCTGGTTCCGCCAGATCTCGTCGTTCGTCTCGGCCGCCTTCGCCGCGGTGTCGTAGCGGTTCGTTCCCGCGATGCGACCCGCGGTGTTGGTCGTCGTGTGGGCCTTGAGCTGGTTCACCACGCCGTCACTCACGGCACCGGTCCCCCCGAAGACGACGACCTGCTCGGGACCGATCCGGTCGAGCTCCGCGAGGACGACCGCGGGGACGGTCCCGGTGGGTGGCACGAGGAGCAGCGGTCCGAGGCCGGAGGCGACCGGACCGGCGCCCAGGGCGTCGGGGAAGTTCAGCGCGCTCGCGATGAAGACCTCGGTGACGGGGTTCGTGGAGCTCCCCAGCCCGGTGCAGCTGCTGTCCGCCGTGTCGCAGACCATGGCCTGGCTGATCGCGACCGCCGTCTCGTAGCGGTTGGTCCCCGAGATGCGCCCGTAGGCGTCGGGGTTGACGGGCAGTGCTGCCTCGACTCCGGGGGCGGCCGCGACGCGGTGGCTGCGGTCGGGGCTGAGGACCTGACGCTCGGCCGAGGCGCCGGCGGAGCCGTGGACGGTGCCACGGTCGGAGGCGGTGCCGTCCGCCGCGAAGGCGGCCGGCGCGAGCAGGCTCCCCAGGCCCGCGACGACGCCGATCACGGCGATGGAGGAAGAACGACGCATGCGATGACTTTCTCTGTGGATCCACCCCCGAGCGGGGACCTCCGGACACCCCCGAGGTAGGCGCACTGTAGTCCTCAGGACGTCGTCGCGCGCGCCGGTGCGGGAAGCATCACGGGGCGCTGGTCGCGGCGTACGCCTCGCGGAGCAGGGCCTCGTCCGGACCCTCGAGACGGGTCGGGCGCGCGAGGTCCTCGAGGACGACGAAGCGCAGCAGCGCACCCCTCGACTTCTTGTCGCGCCGCATCGCCGCGAGCAGCGCGTCGAAGCGCCCCCCGGAGTCTCTCGTCGGCAGCCCGACCGCCTCCAGCACCCGACGGTGCCGGTCGACGACCCGCCGGTCGAGCAGCCCCGCCCGGGCCGAGAGCTCGGCGGCGAAGACCATCCCGACGGCCACCGCCTCGCCGTGCCGGCGCCGGTACCCCTCGACCTGCTCGATGGCGTGCCCGAGGGTGTGCCCGTAGTTGAGGACCTCCCGGAGCCACGACTCGCGCAGGTCGCGCGCGACGACGTCGGCCTTGACGCGCACCGACCGCTCGACGAGCTCGGCGAGGTGCGGCCCGTCGGCGCTCGCCGCGCCCACCGGGTCGGCCTCGACGAGGTCCAGGATCCGCGGGTCGGCGATGAACCCGGTCTTCACGACCTCGGCGAGACCGGCGACGAGGTCGGGGGGTGGCAGCGTCGCGAGGACGCCGAGGTCGCAGACCACCCCGACGGGCGGGTGGAAGGCGCCGACGAGGTTCTTGCCCTCCGCGGTGTTGATGCCGGTCTTGCCGCCGACAGCGGCGTCGACCATGGCGAGCAGCGTCGTCGGCACGTGGAGCACGGGCACCCCGCGCAGCCAGGTCGCCGCGACGAAGCCGGCGAGGTCGGTGACCGTCCCACCACCGACGGCGACGACGGCGTCGGTCCGGGTGAAGGCGTGCTGCCCGAGCACCGCCCAGAGGCGGGCGGCCACATCGACCGTCTTCGCGGACTCCGCGTCGGGCACCGGCGCCTCGTGGACGACGAGCCCGGCGCCGCGAAGGTCGTCGGCCACCGCGGCCGCGTAGGTCGGCAGCGACTCGGGCCGCACGAGGAGCACCTGGCGGACGCCTCCCGGCAGCATCCCGGCGGCCCGCCCGAGCAGGTCCCGCCCGACGAGGACCTCGTAGGCCGCACCGACGGGCACGGTGACCGGCTCCGCCCCCTGCCGCCTCCCCTGCTCGGTCACCGCTCGACCCCGACGAGCGCGGCGACCTCGGCC
>DASSQJ010000298.1:0-14083 GCA_035702545.1 Phycicoccus sp. | reverse complement strand
CGACACCCCCACCCGGGGCGTGTCGACCGGCCGAACCAGCAATCAGTCGAAGAAATCCGGGGGGTCAGCGGGCGAGCCACTCCCGGAGCAGCCGGATCTCGATGTCGATGGCGACGTTGATGGGGTGGGCCGCGGCCCGCTCGATCCGCCCGCCGATGAGCGGGACCTGGGCCCGCAGCACCGTGTCGATGGAATGGACCGTTCCCGTGTCGTTCGGCTCGAGCCGCACCGCCCCCTTGAGGGTGAGCGGGGCTCCGCGGACGTGCATGTCGATGCTCGACTCGTGGACGCCGTCAGGTCCGGGCGGGGCCCACTCCTGGGACTCGACGATGACGAGGTGGTCGCCGACGAAGGACCGCGCGACGTCGGGGAGGCCCTGCGAGGGCAGCTCGCGCTCGGTCCGGATCCGGGCCCCCACGGGCGCCGGGGTCACCTCGACCGTGTGGACGCCGCCGTTGGTCGTCGCGTCGCACTTGGCCTGTTGGAAGGCCGGGTCGATGAGCACGGCGTAGACCTCGTCGGGGGTCGCGGCCAGGTGCTCGCGCCTGGTCACTTTCACGTGCGGGTCCTCTCTGCCGGATGAGCGGACCCTGATCCTCTCACCCCCGGCGCAGCCCGTGCGAGACCCCGGCGAGGGTGGCCGTCGAGGCCCGGAGCACGCCGAGGACGAAGTCGCGCCGGCGGGCGTGCTGGGCCAGGACGAGGTCGAGCTCGGCCTGGAGGCCGGTGGCGACGTCCTCGAGGCGGCCCTCCCCGGCCGCGTCGGCCTCCCCGTGGACCCCGAGCCGGCGCACGACGCGTCCGCCGCGGACCTCGAGCCCCGCCGCGGCCGCGCGCTCCTCCACGGCACGCGCTCGCGCAACGAGGTCGGCGAGGTCGGTCGCGTGGTCCTGGAGGACCGTGGCGACCCGGTCCAGCTCGGCGGCGCAGGCGGTTCCGGCGGTGGCGAGGTCGCCGCACCGGCGTCGGGTGGCGGCGGATGCCCGCCCCACCCATCCGGGCCCGACCTCGTCGACGGCGACGGCGAGCACGTCCGCCCGGCCCGCGAGCCGCCGGGACGCCCCGCGCACGGTGACCGCGCACGACGAGAGGGAGGCGGCGTCGCCGGGGACGGTGCTCACCGGTCGACCTCCCGCGCCCGGGCCGCCACGTCGGCGTCGGGCGCCCCCGCGCCCACCCCGTCCGCCGGCCCCAGCTCGTGGCGGGCGAGCACCGGCGCGAGGTCTGCCGCCGTCTCGCCGAGCGCCCGCAGGGTGTCGACGACCTGGTCGAGCCAGTCGTCGAGGACCCGCTGCGGCCGGGGCTCTCCGGTGACGACGAGGCACCCGAGGACGTCGTCCTCGGCCTCGCCCACCGTGGCGGCCAACGCATCGAGGTGGCCCGCGACCGCGCGGGCGCGCACCGGGTCCGGACCGAGGGGCACCCGGCCACTGTAGGGCGGGCACGCCGACCCGCCCGGCCGGTTGCCCACAGGTAGGGTCGCGCCGTGCCACCGACCACCGACCGCCCGGACCGGGCCGGGACACCGGCCCCGGCCGACCCCGCCCCCGCGGTGGGCCGCCTCGGCGAGGAGGCCGTCCGGCTCGCCGCGTCGCTCGTCCGCACGGGCTCGGTCAACCCCGGCCTCGTGCCCGGGGCCGCGGGGGAGCGGGAGGTCGTCGAGCTCCTCCGCGCCCGGCTCGAGCAAGCCGGCTTCGAGACCCACGTCGTCACCCCGCCGGACGACCCGGACCGGCCGAGCCTGGTCGCCGCCGGCCCGGCCGCCGCGGACGGACCGACCGTCGTCCTCACCGGCCACGTCGACACCGTCGGGGTGGGCGGGATGCCGGACCCGTTCGGCGCCCGGCTCGAGGCCGACCGCCTCCTCGGCCGGGGCGCCTGCGACATGAAGGCGGGCGTCGCCGCGCTCGTCGTCGCCGCGGAGGAGATCGCCCGGCGCGGCACCCCCGGCCGCGTCGTCCTCGCCCTCGTCGCCGACGAGGAGGACCGCAGCCTCGGCACCGAGGCCGTCCTGCGGGCCCTGCCCGGGCTCGGAGTCCGGCCCCACGTCGCGCTCGTCGGCGAGCCGACGTGGCTCGCCCGGACCGCCGACCTGCGCGGGTACGCGGTCGTCGAGGTGACCCTCACCGGGCGCCCGGCCCACTCCTCGCAGCCCGAGCACGGGGTCAACGCCGTCACCCACCTCGGCCGCCTCCTCGCCGCCGTCGAGGACCGTCACCGCAGACTCGCGCCCGCCGGCGGCTCGCTCATGGTCACCGTCGCCGAGGGCGGGGAGTCCGCCTTCGTCCTGGCCCGCACCGCCCGCGCCGTCGTCGAGCGCCGGACCGTCCCCGGGGAGGATGCCGCCGGCGCCCTCGCCGAGGTCCGCGACATCCTCGACCGGCTCCGCGCCGACGACCCGACCGTCGACGCCACCGCCCACCTGGTCACGGCCCGGCCCGCCTGGCGGCTCGACCCCGACGGCCCGGCAGCCGAGCTCGCCGACGCGCTCGACGCCGCCCTGGCCACGACCGCCCCCGACGGGGCCGGCACGCCGGAGCCGTTCCACGCCCCGTACTGGATGGAGGCGCCGCTGTGGCAGGACGCCGGCATCCCGGCCCTCGTCTGCGGGCCGGCCGGCGGTGGCCTGCACGCCGCCGACGAGTGGGTCGACCTCGGCCAGGTGCGGCGCTACACCGAGGCCGTCGTCACCGCGGTGGGGGAGTGGGTCCGTGGCCACTGACCCGAGGCTGCTGCGCCAGGACGCCCCGCTCCTCGACGCCTGGCTGCGGTTCCAGGCCCGGCGGCCGACCCCCTTCACCATCCCCGGCCACAAGCAGCGCCTCGACCTCGTCGGCGACGTCGTCGCCGGGGACGTCCCGCTCTACGCCGGCCTCGACACGATGAAGCTCGGCCACGGCGTCCTCGCCGACGCCGAGGCCCGCGCCGCGCGCGCCTGGGGGGTGGAGCTGTGCCGCTTCTCCGTCGGCGGCTCCACCCACGGCAACCAGGCCCTCGCCCTCGCGATCGGCAGGCCGGGGGACCGGGTCGTCGTCTCCCGGACCCTCCACCGCTCGATGCTCCTCGGCCTCGTCCTCGCCGGCCTCGAGCCGGTGTGGGTGCGGCCGGAGATCGACCCGGGCCACGGCCTGCCCACCGGGGTCCCGCCGGCAGCGGTCGATGCCGCGCTCACTGCGAACCCGGGCGCCGTCGGCGTCCTCGTCGGGGAGCCCTCGTACGTCGGCACCTTCGGCGACGTCGCCGGCCTCGCCGAGGTCACCCACCGGCACGGGGCGCCGCTCGTCGTCGACGCCGCGTGGGGCGCCCACTTCGGCTTCCACCCGGCGCTGCCCCCGCACGCCCTCGACCTCGGCGCCGACGCCCTCGTCACGAGCGCCCACAAGGCCCTGCCCGCGTTCTCGCAGGGTGCCCTCGTCCTCGCCCGGTCCGGGCGGATCAGCCCCTCCCGCCTCGACGCCGCGGTCGAGGCGACGGCGACGACGAGCCCGAGCGGCGCCATCCTCGCGAGCATCGACGCCGCCCGGGCGCTGCTCGTCCGCGACGGCGAGGCACTCCTCGGCCCGGTCGTCGAGGCGGTCGCCGCGGCCCGCGAACGGCTGCGGAAGGTCGGAGGCCTCGTCGTCCTCGACGGCTCGGGGGTCGACCCGCTCCGCGTCGTCGTCGTCCTCGGCGGGACCGGCGCCGACGGCAACGCCGTCGAGGCCGACCTCCTCGCCCGGGGAATGCCGGTCGAGATGGCCGACCGCGACACCGTCGTCGCGATGGTGACCCTCGGGGACACCCCGGAGACCGTCGAGGTCCTCACCGAGGCCCTCACCGTGGCCGTCGAGCGCCACCGCGGGACACCGCGGCCGGTGACCACCTCGGGGGTCTGGGCGGTCGACCCCGTCGCGGCGACGAGCCCGCGCGAGGCCTTCTTCGCCGACCGCGAGCAGGTCCCCGTCGCCCGCGCCCACGGCCGGGTCAGCGCGGAGCTCGTCGCGCCCTACCCGCCCGGCGTGCCGGTCCTCGCCCCCGGTGAGGTCGTCACGACCGAGGCGCTCGATGCCCTGGGCGCCGCTCGGGCAGCCGGGAGCCGCATCGCGTACGCGGCGGACCCTGACCTGCGGACCCTCGAGGTGCTCACCGAGTAGGGCGACCTCGCTCCATCCCCGGCCACTCCTCCGGCCGCCCTCCGTCCCCGGTCGGCTCCTCCATCCCGGCCACTCCTCATCCGGTGCCCTTCTCCCGGGTGAGGCCCTCCTGAAGCTTCCGGCATCCGGAGAGAAGGTTCACCGGACGGAGGGAACGAAAGCCGTCGCCCGGTGAAGCTTCCGGCATCCGGAGAGACAGCTGCGGCCGGGGGCGGGTGTCCCGTCCACGAGACAGCGGGCGGCCGGCCCCCGTCACCGCGGACCGCCTCGGATGGATAGTCTCGGAGTCGGGCACGACGAGGTGCCCCGCCGTGACCCGGCGCCCCCGAGCAAGGAGTGCGACGCCACCATGTCGACCGTCCTCACCGCCGACCGCGAGGACGTCCTCGCACCGATCACCGAGGCGTTCGAGGCCTTGGAGCCGGACGGCTGGGGACGCGACTTCGTCGAGCGGTACTTCCGCCACGTCCCCCTCGACGAGCTGACCTCCCGGACCCCCGACATCTACGCCGGCGCGGCGCACAGCCACCTCGAGCTGGCGCGGCACCGCCCGTCGGGCACCGCGAACGTCCGGGTCTACAACCCGACGACGGAGGTCGACGGCTGGTCCAACCCGCGGACCATCGTCCAGATCGTCACCGACGACATGCCCTTCCTCGTCGACTCGGTGACCGGCGCGCTGGTCCAGGCCGGGGTCGACATCCACCTCATCGTCCACCCCCAGCTCGTCGTGGTCCGCGATGCGGTCGGCAGCCTCGAGAAGGTCCAGAACCGCGACATCACCGGGAAGTTCCGCGCCGCGGCCGTCGGCGAGCTCGCCGAGTCCTGGATGCTGCTCTCCATCGACCGCGAGGGCGACGAGGAGCGTCGCGCCGAGCTCGAGCGGACGATCCGCGGCGTCCTCGAGGACGTCCGCCAGGCCGTCGAGGACTGGCCGAAGATGCGCAGCAAGTGCCTCGTCCTCGCCGCCGAGCTCGAGGGCACCCCGCCGGCAGGCGTCGACCCCGACGAGGTCGCGCTCGCGACGCGCTTCCTCCGGTGGATGGCCGACAACCACTTCACCTTCCTCGGCTACCGCGACTACACGCTGAGCACCACCGAGTCCGGCGAGGTCATCACCGCCGTCACCGGCTCGGGGCTCGGCCTGCTCCGCGCCGACCCGCCGCTCGGCAAGGAGCCGGACGTCCTCACCCCGCAGGCCTCGGCCCAGGCCCACGAGCGGAACGTCCTCGTCCTCACGAAGGCGAACTCGAAGTCGACGGTGCACCGCGTCGTCCACCTCGACTACGTGGGGGTCAAGGCGTACGACGAGGCCGGGGAGGTCGTCGGGGAGCGCCGGTTCGTCGGTCTGTACTCCTCGACCGCGTACACCGAGTCGGTGCAGCGGGTGCCGCTCGTCGCCGAGAAGGTCACCGCCGTCCTCGAGCGCTCCGGGGTCGCCCCGGACAGCCACACGGGGAAGGACCTGCTCGGCGTCCTCGAGGGGTACCCGCGCGACGAGCTGTTCCAGGCCGGGGTCGAGAACCTCTACGAGACCGCGCTCGCCGTCACCCAGCTCCAGGAGCGCCGCCGGACCAAGCTCTTCGTCCGCGAGGACGCGTTCGGGCGGTTCGTCTCCTGCCTCGTCTTCATCCCGCGGGACCGCTACAACACGGCGGTCCGGCTGCGGATGGCGGACATCCTCAAGGACACCTTCGGGGGCGAGAGCGTCGAGTTCTCCGCCCGGGTCAGCGAGTCCGCGCTCGCCCGGCTCCAGTTCGTCGTCCGGGTCCCGCGCGGCCGGCGCGTCCGCACCCTCGCCCCGGCCGAGCTCGAGGCGCTCGAGCAGCGGCTCGTCGAGGTGAGCCGCACGTGGTCGGACCGCCTCGGTGACGCGCTGCGCGCCCGGCACGGGGAGGAGGAGGGCGACCGGCTCATGGACCGGTTCGGCCGCGCCTTCCCGACCGCCTACGAGGAGACCTTCGAGGTCGTCCAGGGCGTCGCCGACGTCGACCACCTCGACCGGCTCGGGCGGGACCGGGGGACGAGCGTGGCGCTCTACCGCCCGCTCGACGCGCCCCGCAACATCCGCCGGTTCAAGCTGTTCCGGGTCGACCCGCTCTCGCTCACCGACATCCTCCCGATCTTCACCCACATGGGCGTCGAAGTGGTCGACGAGCAGCCGTTCGAGATCGACCGCAGCGACGGCCAGGCGCTCCACGTCTACGACTTCGGGCTCCGGGTCCCCGACCCCGCCATCTGGGACGCCTGCCCGCACGAGCGGCTCCGCGAGCTCTTCGAGGGCGCCGTCGCCGCCGTGTGGGACGGCCAGGCCGAGTCCGACGGGTTCAACAAGCTCGTCCTCGGCGCGCAGCTCGGCTGGCGCCAGGTCGTCGTGCTCCGGGCCGTCGCGAAGTACCTGCGCCAGACCCGCGCGACGTACTCCCAGGACTACCTCGAGGACGCGCTCGTCTCGCACCCCGACGTCGCCCGGGACCTCGTCGAGCTGTGGCAGGTCCGCTTCGACCCCGACCGCTTCGACGGTGCCGCCGACGGCGCCCGCGACGCCGCCGCGCAGGAGGTCGGCCAGCGGGTCCTCGACGCCCTCGACGAGGTGTCCAGCCTCGACCACGACCGGATCATCCGGGCCTTCCTCGGCGTCATCCGGGCCGGGCTGCGGACGAACTACTACCAGCCGGCGCGCGACGGCGCCCCGTTCCACCCGTACGTCTCGCTCAAGCTCGACCCGCGCGCGGTCCCCGACCTGCCCGCGCCGCGGCCGCAGTTCGAGATCTGGGTCTACAGCCCGCGCGTCGAGGGCGTGCACCTTCGGTTCGGGCCGGTGGCGCGCGGCGGGCTGCGGTGGTCGGACCGGCGCGAGGACTTCCGCACCGAGATCCTCGGCCTCGTCAAGGCCCAGATGGTCAAGAACGCCGTCATCGTCCCGACCGGGTCCAAGGGCGGCTTCTACCCCAAGCAGCTCCCCGACCCCGCGGTCGACCGGGAGGCCTGGCTCGCGGAGGGCAAGGCGTCCTACCGCACCTTCATCTCCGGACTGCTCGACATCACCGACAACCGGGTGTCCGGCGGGCGGATCGTGCCGCCGCAACGGGTCGTCCGGCACGACGGCGACGACCCGTACCTCGTCGTCGCCGCCGACAAGGGGACGGCGACCTTCTCCGACATCGCCAACGGGGTCGCCCAGTCCTACGGCTTCTGGCTCGACGACGCGTTCGCCTCGGGCGGCTCCGCCGGCTACGACCACAAGGCGATGGGCATCACCGCCCGCGGCGCGTGGGAGTCGGTGAAGCGGCACTTCCGCGAGATGGGCACCGACACCCAGAGCGAGGAGTTCACCGTCGTCGGCATCGGCGACATGAGCGGCGACGTCTTCGGCAACGGGATGCTGCTCTCGGAGCACATCCGCCTCGTCGCCGCCTTCGACCACCGGCACGTCTTCGTCGACCCCGACCCGGATGCCGCGGCCTCCTTTGCCGAGCGCACGCGGCTCTTCGAGCTGCCCCGCTCCTCGTGGGACGACTACGACCGCTCGCTCATCAGCGAGGGCGGGGGCGTGTTCGCCCGCAGCCTGAAGTCGATCACCATCACCCCGCAGATGCGCGACGCGCTCGGGCTCGACGCCGGCGTGACGTCGATGACCCCCGCCGAGCTCATCCACGCCGTGCTCCTCGCCCCCGTCGACCTGCTGTGGAACGGCGGGATCGGCACCTACGTCAAGGCCTCGACCGAGGACCACCTCGACATCGGCGACCGGGCCAACGACGGGATCCGGGTCGACGGCAACCAGCTCCGGGTCCGGGTCGTCGGGGAGGGTGGCAACCTCGGCCTGTCCCAGCTCGGCCGGATCGAGGCGGCCTTCCACGGGGTCCGGGTCAACACCGACGCCATCGACAACTCGGCGGGCGTCGACACCTCCGACCACGAGGTGAACATCAAGATCCTCCTCGGCGAGGTGGTCCGCGAGGGCCGGCTCACGACCGAGGAGCGCAACGAGCTCCTCGCGTCGATGACCGACGACGTCGCCAGGCACGTGCTGCGCGACAACTACGAGCAGAACGTGCTCCTCGGCAACGCCCGCGCCCAGGAGCACGCGATGGTCAGCGTCCACGAGCGGTTCATCCACTGGCTCGAGGAGCGCGGCGACCTCGACCGGGCGCTGGAGTTCCTCCCGACCGACGCCGAGCTCGAGAAGCGGCAGCACAACGGGCTGGGGCTGAAGAGCCCCGAGTTCTCGGTGCTCGTCGCCTACGCCAAGCTCGCGCTCAAGGACGACATCCTCGCCAGCTCGATCCCCGACGACCCGTACTTCGAGCAGACCCTCGCCGAGTACTTCCCGCCGCCGATCCGCGAGGAGTACTCCGACGAGCTCGCCGGGCACCCGCTGCGCCGGCAGATCGTCACGAACTCGATCGTCAACTCGATGGTCAACCGCGGCGGCATCACCTTCGCCTACCGGGCCCAGGAGGAGGGTGGTGCGACGCCCGAGCAGGTGACGCGGGCCTTCGTCGTCGCCCGGGAGGTCTTCGGGCTCGCCGACTACGTCGCCCGGGTCGAGGCGCTCGACGCCAAGGTGCCGACCGCCGCCCAGACCGCGCTGTACCTCGAGTTCCGGCGGCTGCTCGACCGCACGGTGCGCTGGTTCCTCTCCTCTCGGCCCTCGACGCTCGACATCGGGGCCGAGGTCGAGCGGTTCGCCGGCGTCGTCCGCGAGCTGGCCCCGGCCATCCCGGACCTGCTGCGTGGCGACGAGGCGGCGCGGCTCGAGCGGCGGGCCGGGGAGTTCGAGCAGGCCGGGGTGCCGGCCGAGCTCGCGCTCCAGGCGGCGAGCCTGCTCGACCAGTTCTCGCTGCTCGACATCGTCGACATCGCTGCCGACACCGGCCGCCAGCCCACCGACGTCGCCCCGCTCTACTACCTCGTCTCCGAGCGGTTCGGGATCGACACGATGCTCGCCAAGGTCACCCGGCTGCCCCGCGAGGACCGGTGGGACGCGCTGGCCCGCGGCGCCCTGCGCGACGACCTCTACGCCGTCCTCGAGTCGATGACCCGCTCGGTCATCGAGACGAGCGGCGCGGCGGGCGTCGAGGCGGACCCGGCGAAGCAGTGGCAGGCCTGGGAGGACGCCAACGCCGACTCCGTGAACCGGGCGCGCTCGGCGCTCTCGGGCATCAAGCGGCTCGACGCGCCGAACATCGCTGCGCTCTCGGTGGCCCTGCGGACCCTCCGCTCGGTGATCCGGGTCGGCGCCTCCACCTGAGGCAACTTCACTTCAGGCCGGCAGGTGGCGGTCCGGGGTGCCGCCGACCGTGACCTAGGCTCACCGCGTGAGCACGCTGGCCGACATGCTGCGGACGACGACCGACCTCGAGCCGGCCGAGTCCGAGTGGCTGCACCTGCTCGTCGGTGACTGGCAGCTCATCGCCGACCTGTCCTTCGCCGACCTCGTGCTCTGGGTCCGCGGCGGCCTCGACGGCTGGCGCGCCGTCGCCCACGTCCGGCCGAACACCGGGCCGATGGTCTTCTACGACGACATCGTCGGCCGGTCCTCGACCCGCGCCCGCGCCACGACCCTCGACGCCGCAGCCCGCGAGCGCCGGCTCGTCGCGGCACCGTCGCCGATGGTCCGCGAGGACATGTCGATCCGCGAGGACTCGGTCCCCGTCGTGCGGGGCGGCCGGGTCATCGCGGTCCTCACCCGCCACACCAACCTCACCGGCGGCCGCACCCCGAGCCGCCTCGAGCTCACCTACCGCGACCTCGCCGACGCGATCCTGCGGATGGTCGCCTCCGGCGAGTTCCCGTCGCCGTCCGCCCCGACCGGGATGCGGCGCGGCGCCCCCCGCGTCGGTGACGGCGTCATCCACCTCGACGCCGACGGCGTCGTCCGGTACGCCAGCCCGAACGCCGTCTCGGCGATCCACCGGATGGGGCACCGCGGCGACGTCGTCGGCGAGACCCTCGCCAAGATCGTCGCCGACCTCGCGGCCGGGGGAGGGCAGAACGTCGACGAGTCGCTCGCGGTCGTCGTCATGGGCCGCGCCGCGTGGCGCACCGAGGTCGAGACGGCGAGCGCGACGGTGACGATGCGGGCCATCCCGCTCACCGCCGGCGGCGTCCGGCAGGGAGCGATGCTCCTCGTCCGCGACGTCTCCGAGCTGCGCCGCCGGGAGCTGGAGCTGCTCACCAAGGACGCGACGATCCGCGAGATCCACCACCGGGTGAAGAACAACCTCCAGACCGTCGCCGCGCTGCTCCGGCTCCAAGCCCGCCGGATCCCCGAGGCGGGCGCCCGGGCGGCCCTCGACGAGGCGGTGCGCCGGGTCACGACGATCGCCGCCGTCCACGAGACGCTCTCGACCGGCTTCGACGAGACGGTGAACTTCGACGAGATCGCCCTGCGCGGGCTGCGGGCGGTCGTCGAGGTCGCGCGTCAGGAGCACCGGGTCGAGTCGACCTTCACCGGCTCGTTCGGCCGGGTGCGCGCCGAGGACGCGACCGCCCTCGCGATGATCATCTCCGAGCTGGTCCAGAACGCCGTCGAGCACGGGCTCGCCGACCGCGACGGCTCGGTGAGCGTCACCGTGGACCGCACGCCGGGGGACGACGGGGACGAGCTCACCGTGCGGGTCTCCGACGACGGGGCCGGCCTGCCGGCGGGCTTCCGGCCGGGGCTCGCGGGCCTCGGGACCAGGATCGTCACGTCCTTCGTCCAGGACCTGCGGGGCCGGATCCGGTGGGAGAACGCCGAGGGCGGCGGGACGACGGTCGTCTTCGTCGCGCGGCTGCGGCCGGTCACGCGCTGAGCAGCGGCTCGGCGTCGGGTGCGGGCGGGCCCGCGGGGTCCGCTCAGCCGGCGCGGCGGGCGCGGGCGTTGCGGCGCTTGAGCGCGCGGCGCTCGTCCTCGGACATGCCACCCCACACACCGGCGTCCTGCCCGGACTCCAGGGCCCACTTCAGGCAGGTGTCGATGACCTCGCACCGACGGCAGACGGCCTTGGCCTCCTCGATCTGAGCGATCGCCGGGCCGGTGTTCCCGATGGGGAAGAACAGCTCGGGGTCCTCGTCGAGGCAGGCAGCGCGGTCGCGCCAGTCCATGGGTGGGGCTCCTTGTCAGGGGGGTACAGCAGAAAGGTCCGACTCCGGCGGGGATGGTGCCGGTGGACGCGGGATGCGCCCTTGCAGCCCTGAAGCGGACGTGTCGCACACAGACGTCCGTTGCGTCACTCTACCCGCAGTGACCCAATCGGGCTAGGTCAACGATCGGCCTTGTCGGGCTCGGCGCATCCGGGGACGGCGTCGTCCACCGGGGGACAACGGCGGAGGGGGTCGCCGGTGTTCCCGGTCGAGCGGCACCGCCCGGGTGGTTCAGACCGCGGCACCCGGTCCGCCGCCGCGGAGGCCGTCGCCTAGGCTCCCGCCGTGGCCACCGCACCCGTCGGCACCCCGCCCCCCGCCACCCGAGCCCCACGGCTGGTGGCCGGGCTGTCGTGCGCCGCGCAGTCAGTGGCGCTGCTCGGCTTCGCGGCGTTCTACCTCTACGAGCTCGCCCTCGGGGAGGGCAGCGACGCCACCCGCGTCGTCATGTCGGCGGTCGTCATCCTCCTCGGGGCCGCCGGTCTCGCCGCCCTGGCCCGGGGATGGTTCCGGTCCGGCGGCTGGCCGCGCACTCCGACCATCGTCTGGCACCTCCTGCTCGTCCCGGTCGGCGTGACGCTGCTCCAGTCCGGGGTCACCGCGCTGGGGCTCACCGTCCTCGGGGTGGCCGCGGTGACGCTCGTCGCGGCCCTCGCCGTACGCCGTCACCCCCAGGAGGAGGACCGTCCGGACCCGGCCTAGCCGTCGAGCAGGACCTGGATGGCCGTGGCCCGCCCGTCGGCGACGACGACGCCCCGCCCGGGCAACCGGCCGGCCGCACCGCCCCGGGCGAGGCGGACACCGATGACGTCCCCGTCACCCGGCGAGGGGCCGAGCAGGATGGCGTGACCGCGCCGCAGTGTCTCGACGTCGAGCCCGCGGAACCGGCTGATGAGCGACGGCGCCGTGGTCACGACGACGAGCCCTCCGTCGCCGCGGTCGGCGCGTCGGGCCGCCTCGTGCAGCGCCGGGGCCAGCGGCGCGTCGTCGACCCGGTCGGCGTCGTCGACGAGGACGAGGAGGTCCGCGTGCCGGTGGAGGAGGGTCGCCAGTGTGTCGGGCTCCCCGTCCGCCGCGACGAGGGCCACGGGACGCCCCGCCCGTCGTGCCGACTCCGCGAGGACGCGCAACGTGTTGGTGCGGCCGGACCGCGGTGGGCCGGCGACGAGCAGCCGTCCCGCCGTGGCCACCGGCGACCACACCCACGGGGATGCCGTGGGCCCGGCGACGCCGACGAGGAGGCCGTCGCGCGGCGCCGCGGTGAGGTCGCTCCGGCGGACCGTGCGGGGGAGGGGTCGGTGACGCCAGGGGCCGGGCGCCGTCGGCGCGCGCCGGCCTCCGGCCGCCCGCGCGAGGTCCTCCGGCCGGACCTCGACGACCTGGAGCTCGCGCCCGTCGCCGGCGAGGAGACCACGTCCCGGCGGTGGGTCGCGGGGCAGGTCGCCGGCCCGCAGCCCGGCGGCGACGGCATCCATCGGGTCCACGGGACCGAGCAGGACCGTGCGTCCCCCGAGCCCCTGCCAGCGGCTGTGGAGCAGGGCACGCCCACCGGCCACGGCACCTGTGAGCCCGACACCGGAGCCGTCGCGCAGCAGCCGGAGGACGAGGTCGGACGCCGGCTCGGGGGAGCGCGGGTCGTCGGCCTCGACGAGCTCCTCCCAGCCGTCGACGACGAGGAGCAGCCGGGGGTGGGGCGCCTGCTCCTCGGCCTCCTCCCGGCGTCGCGCCACCTCGTGCGTGAGGTGGGCGAGCAGCGCGGCCGGGGCCTCGGGGTCGCCCGGACGGCACGCCGTCCCCAGGTGGGGTGTGCCCGAGAGCGCGGCGGCCAGCCCGCCGGCCGCGTCGACGACGTGGACGTGGAGGTCGTCCGGGGCGTGCTGCTCGACGGCCGCCGTGACGAGGGCGAGCAGGGCCCCCGTTCGGCCCGTCCGCGGCCGACCCACGAACCTCCACAGGGGCACCTCGTCGTCGAGGCGCAGCGGGCGGCGGCGCTGGAGGTCGGGCTCGTCGACGACGGCGACCACCCCGGTGCCGGCATCCCGGTCCCCCCGCCGCACCGTGGGCGGCAGCTCGGGCAGCCACGGCGGCCGTGGGCGTGGGGCCGCCCGCCCGGCCGCAGCCTCCCGGACGACGTGGACGACTGCGGCGACCTCGCGCGTCCGGTCGCGCGTCGGCGTCACCCCGGGCCGCGCGCCGCTGCCCGACTCCAGGAGCTCGACCTGGACCGCATCCGTGCCGGGTGCAGGAGCGGGTGCCACGAGGGCCGCCTGGAACGCGGTGATGGCGCCGTCGCCTCCCCGGGCGAGCCCGCGACCTGGGACGCCGGGGTCGAGGTCCGCCGCGCCGGGGTCGTCGACCACGTCGAGCGAGTCGGCCGCGTCCCGCACCCGGAAGGCGATCCGCAGGTCGACGTTCGCCCGGACCTCCCCGGTCACCGCACCGCCGGGACGCTGCGTCGCGAGGACGAGGTGGATGCCGAGGGACCGGCCCTGCGCGGCGAGGCGCACCAACCCGCGGGCCAGTCCGGGCAGCTCGTCGACGAGTGCCCGCAGCTCGTCGACGACGACGACGAGGCGAGGCACGGCGTCGCGGACGGGGCCGGGCCCCAGGTCGTCGACGTCAGCAACCCCCGCAGCGGCGAGCAGGTGCTCCCGGCGGCGGAGCTCGGCACGCAGCGAGGACAGGGCGCGCTCGACGAGGTGGTCGTCGAGGTCGGTGAGCAGCCCCACGACGTGCGGGAGGGCGGCACAGGCGCCGAACGCCGCGCCCCCCTTGAAGTCGACGAGGAGGAGCGTCAGTCGCTCCGGGGGCGACCC